>CAYPUN010000085.1:0-1680 GCA_964413985.1 uncultured Rickettsia sp.
AACCCTTCACCCACTTCCCATCCACCTTCTTATAAGAATTCACCTTCGAAAATTTCGCCGCAAATTTTTTCACACTCACCTCATCTCTCGCCTCATAAAAATAAAAAACCCGCGAAAACCCAGCAATAAAACCTTCCGAAGCCTCATCCACCAACAACAAATAATCCGCCTCATTAATATTTTCTTCTTTATTCGTCAAAAAGATCGGCTGACGCTTCCATCCAAATTCTTCCAAATCCTTGTCCGCCACAGTTGCATGCGCAATAAATTTATTCTTGCCATAAGACCACAAAGAATCATCAATCTCCTTCAACTTCGCCGCTTCTTTACAAAAAACCAACGCTTTCTTTTTCTCTTCCAAAACCTTCAGCAACAATGGTGCAAGCGACTTTGTAACAACATCATCAATTTGATAAATATTTATTTCTTTGTTTTTCATGTTAAAAATATTGTGAAAATTCTTGAATTACCATCTCATACAATTCGCGCTTAAACGACACGATTTTGCCGACAATTTCGTCAGTTGAAATCCAGCGCCACTGAGAAAACTCTGGGTCTTCGCTGTTGATGTTGATCGCGGCGTCGTCAGCCACAAACTCAATCAAATACCAGCGCTGCTTCTGCCCCAAATATTTGCCGCCCCAAAATTTTTTCTGCAATTTATAAGGCAAGTTATAATAATAATATCCCGCACTTTTTGCAATCACGCGCACATTTTCAGCGGCGATTCCTGTTTCTTCGCGAAGCTCACGAAACATGGCGTCGTCCTCGTTTTCATTGGCGTCAATGCCGCCTTGGGGCATTTGCCATGCGTCCGAATTGTTGTCAATTCTTTTGCCAACAAAAATCTCTTTTTTTGCATTAATAATCATAATGCCAACGCCGCTACGATAAAGGTGGTCGTGCTTTGCATCGTGATTATTAACGATAGTTTGAGTGATTTGCATTTTTAAATTTTGACTGTCTTAAAATATAATATAGAATCTAGGACAAAATTATTAAAAATCAAATGTAACAAATGAAATATATTTCAACACGCTCAAACGCGCCAGAACTATCTTTTGAAGCCGTTGTTATGCAGGGCCTCGCAGTTGATGGCGGACTTTATGTTCCACAATTTCTCCCGCAATTTAGCAAAAACGATCTGCAAAAAATGCGCGGCCTAAATTATTGCGACTTGTTTTTTGAAGTTACCAAACATTTTGTCGAGCCAGAAATTGATGCAAAAACCTATCGCGACATCATCAAAAAATCTTATACAAATTTTTCACACCAAGCCATCGCCCCTTTAAAACAGCTCTCCGCCAACGAATTTCTGCTCGAACTTTTTCACGGCCCAACTTTGGCCTTCAAAGATTTTGCTTTGCAATTCCTCGGCAATTTGCTCAATCATCTGCTGCAAAAAAATCAACAGCAAATCGCCATAATCGGCGCCACGTCAGGCGACACCGGCTCTGCCGCCATTCAAGGCTGCACAAATTGCCACAATGCACAAATTTTTATTTTGCATCCGCACCAAAAAGTTTCAAATGTGCAACGCCTGCAAATGACAACTGTCAACGCGCCAAACGTCTTCAACATTGCCCTCAATGGCAATTTTGACGATTGCCAAGCCATGGTAAAAAAAATGTTTAGCGAGCAAGAATTTTTGCACGGCAAAAAAATGGTCGCCGTCAATTC
>CAYPUN010000085.1:1780-5984 GCA_964413985.1 uncultured Rickettsia sp.
AGCAAAAAACAACAAATCGACACCATCTCTCCAAGCATGAACATCCAAGTTTCAAGCAACTTCGAGCGCATGATTTTCGATTTTCACAAAGAAGCAAAAAAAGAAAAATCACTCGCCAAACTAATGCAAAAATTTGAACAAACTGGCGAACTAAAAGTTGAAAATGAAATTCTAGAAAAAATCAAACAAACCTTTGTGGCACACAGCGCCAACGATCAAGAAACATCGCAAACAATAAAAGAAATATATCACGCAACTGGCGAAACTCTCGATCCCCACACAGCAACAGCTTTAAACGCCAGCAAAAAATTTATGCAAAGCGCCGAATATGAAGGCGAATTCGTGATCAATTTAGCAACAGCCCATCCCGCAAAATTCCCCGAAGCCATAAAAGACGCAGGTTTGCCAGATCCACAATTGCCAAAATTTTTACAAGATATTTTTTCACGCCAAGAAAAATTCACCATCCTTGAAAACAATATCGACAACGTAAAAGATTTTATCACAAAAAATTTAACATCTTAGAAATGGCTCCAACACTAGGCTTCACAACACTTCTGCTCATCATCGCACTCAACCTCACCACGCCATTTTCTATTTTCTGGCAGAAAAATTTTTCGCGCCAAAAAATAAATTTATCCCCACTAATCAACGCCCACGTCATCACATCTTTCGCCCTAAGCATCATCACGCAACTCTGCCTGATTTACTCCTACGTGGTCTCAGACTATTCCGTTCTCAACGTCTATCAAAACTCGCACCACTTGAAACCACTGCTCTACAAAATCAGCGGCTCATGGGGAAACCACGAGGGCTCTATGTTGCTGCTCATCACCGTGATGTCTTTTTACAATTTAATTTTCACGCGCCTCAATCAAAACAACGAATATAAAACAATCACCATCTGCTCGCAATCGTTGATAATCGCGGGTTTCGCAGCCTTCAGCGCTTTCACCTCAAATCCATTTGAAAGATTATTCATCATTCCCAGCGAAGGCCTCGGTCTCAATCCGCTGCTGCAAGACATCGGCCTCGCACTGCACCCACCAATGCTCTATGTTGGCTATCTCGGCTTCTCAATCACCTTCAGCCTCGCAATTGCCGCGCTTCTAAAAGAAAAAATCACGCCCGAATTTGCCAAAACAATGCAATTCTGGCTGTTTTTTTCATGGGGATTTTTAACCTTGGGAATCGGCCTCGGCTCTTGGTGGGCCTATCGCGAACTCGGTTGGGGCGGCTATTGGTTTTGGGATCCAGTTGAAAATGTCTCACTGATGCCATGGCTCACCGCAACCGCACTAATCCACGCCGCCAAGCTTCTGAAAACCCAAAATATTTGCAAAATCTGGACAATTTTTCTCGCTCTCCTCAACTTCATTTTGTGCCTAATTGGAATTTTCCTAACCCGCTCCGGCCTACTCACATCTGTGCATTCCTTCGCCGTCGACACCAAGCGCGGCTTCTTCGTCATCCTTCTCATCACCGCAATTGGTGGCATCGCCATGTCAATTTTCGCCAGCAAAATCAGCAAATTTCAAAGCGCCCAAAAACAAAAATACAACCCACTCTCAAAAATCGGCACAATTTTCATCAACAACTATATTTTACTAATCGCCCTTTTTGCAATTTTTCTTGGCACATTATATCCCATTTTCGCCCAAAATTTTCTAGGCCAATCAATCGCAATTGGAGCGAAATACTACAATAACCTTTTTCTAATCCTCCTAATTCCATTTTTAACATTCCTAATAATTTCCTACTTCGCCAACTATCAAAATTTCATCAAAAAATCAAAACTTCTCAAACAGCACAACATATTGATAATTCTAGCTTCGTCACTAATCACATTTTTCGCCGCCAAAAATTTTTCCAGTGCAAATTTTAGCGATTTATCACTCTTATTTTTAACCCTAAACGCCGCCTTTTTAGCCCTATTTTCCCAAAAAACCGTCTCAAACCTCGCCCATCTCGGCTTTACTTTGCTTGTGGCTGGTATTATACTTTCAAGCCTCGGAACGGTTAAAGAGATAAATATAAAACAAGGCGACACCATAAACGTTTTTGATAACGAAAATTATCAACTTCATTTTGATCGCATTGATTATAAAACAGGAAAAAACTTTTTGGCCCGCGTTGGAATTTTCACAATTTCAAAAAACGGCCAAGAATTAGATCGTATCACGCCACAATTACGTTATTATCCAGTCTCGAACCAAACTACAAACGAAGCTTCGATCAAGCATGGAATTTTTGGCGATCTTTATTTGGCCATTGGCAATAAAGACGACAACGATTTTTATGCATTAAGAATATATTATAAACCCTTTATATATCTGATCTGGCTTGGATGTTTAATAATGTCATTTGCTGCATTTATAAAAATTGCGCAATTTATTTTTAAGAAAAACAATGAAGATCTGTTGCAAATTTTTTACTTATTTTTTTCTTTCTTCTCTCGCACTGCAAAGCGCTTACGCCAATGGTGGCAATGATGTTTGGAGCGGCGAAACTTTAGCAAAACTACGCGATCTACACGTCGTCAAAGCAAAAAAATATATGGTTTCAAGTGCTGATGAGCTCGCCAGCAAAGCCGGAGCACAGATGATCGAGCAAGGTGGCAACGCAATTGACGCCGCAATTGCAGCGCAAATGGTTCTCAATGTTGTCGAACCACATTCTTCGGGCATTGGTGGCGGTGGCTTCATGCTTTATTACAACGCCAAAACTGGCAAAAGCGTTTATTTTAACGGCCGCGAAACCGCGCCTGCCGCATCTTATTCCACAATGTTTCTTAACAAAAACGGCCAAGCGCGCGACTTCACCGATGTGGTGCGCGGCGGCTTGTCTGTTGCAACTCCGGGTTTGCTCAAAATGCTAAAAGAAGCACACGACAAATATGGCAAACTGCCTTGGGCAATGCTGTTTGAACCCGCAATTGACGCGGCTCGAAAAGGTTTCACTATCAATGAAAGAATGCAATCTCTTTCAACTCACATTTCATATTTAAAAGATTTTGACGAAGCTGCCGAAATTTATTTGAAAGACGGTAAGCCTCGCCAAGTTGGCGAAACAATTGCCAATCCAAAATTGGCTGCAACCCTTGAAAACATTGCATCAGAAGGCATAGATTCTTTTTATAAAGGTCGCATCGCGCATGATATTATTGCAGCAGTTCGCGGCTCAAAAATCAATCCGGGAAAATTAAATTTATACGATTTAAATCACTATCAAGTGAAAAGCGGCGATTTAATTTGCAGCACTTATCGCGTCAAATATAAAGTGTGCTCAATGCCAGTTCCAAGCTCTGGTGGCATAGCTTTGTTGCAAACTCTTGGCATATTAGAAAATTTCGATTTAGCAAAATTAAAACCAAATTCGAAAGAAGCGGTGCATTTGATTATCGAGGCTTCGCGCCTTGCCTATGCTGATCGCAGCGAATATGTGGCCGATATCAGCAACGTGCCCACCACACAAATGCTCGACAAACTTTATCTACGCTCGCGCGCGCAGCTGATCCGCGAAAGCCGCGCCATCAGCAAAGTTGTGCCGGGAAAATTTGCCAACTCCGAAATTGTTGCCAAAAAATTTAGCAAAAGCAAAAGCAACGAACCGCCTTCAACCACGCACATTTCAATTGTTGACGAAGATGGCAACGCCGTTTCTCTCACCAGCTCAATTGAATATTTTTTCGGCTCGGCCCTTTCAGTTGATGGCTTCATGCTCAACAATCAATTGACCGATTTTTCGCTGACACCTTATGCAAATGGCAAATATGTCGCCAATCGCTTGCGCCCAAACACGCAACCACGCAGCTCGCTGACGCCAACTTTTGTCTTCGACCAAAACGACAAATTGCTGCTCACCCTTGGCTCACCGGGTGGTCCGCGCATCATTCAATTTACACTAAAAACAATTTTAAACTACATCGATTGGCAAATGAACATTCAAGAAGCAATTTCGGCACCAAATTTTGTGGCGCTAAATGGCGAAGTTGAATTAGAAAAAAACACTGAAGTGGCGAAGTTGAAAGAGTCCCTCGAGGCGCTTGGGCACAATGTGAAAGTGATTGATTTGGTGAGTGGAATTCATGCAGTGAGCATTGAAGGCAGACAAAATCTTAGCGGCGGCGCCGACCCTAGAAGAGGTGGCGTTGCCCTTGGGCAATAATGGTTTTATCAACAAATTAAAACTAGCAAAAACATGC
>CAYPUN010000085.1:5994-6327 GCA_964413985.1 uncultured Rickettsia sp.
ACTTTTTTCCTACGGAACTTTGCAACAAGAAGAAGTGCAGCTTTCAACCTTTGGGCGCAGGCTTGAAGGGCATGATGACGCGATCTTAGGATATAAATTATCAATGACAAAAATCACCGATCCCGAAGTTGTGAAAACCAGCGGCAAAGAATTTCATCCCATCTTGCAAAAAACAAATAATCACGACGACGAAGTTGCGGGCATGGTATTTAGCATCACCAACACAGAATTGCAGCAAGCTGACAAATATGAGGTGAGCGATTATAAAAGAATTAGCGTTTTGCTAAAATCGGGGCTGAACGCTTGGGTGTATGTTGCGCAGCAGAAATAAAA
>CAYPUN010000086.1:0-4507 GCA_964413985.1 uncultured Rickettsia sp.
TATTTCGAACCGAGTTTTGGCGCGCCACTGTTTGAGGGGCGAAGTACCATCGACCCCTCTTAATTCTTCAAACCAATACACTCGTTATTTGTTCCCACCAGCCATAGTCGCATGATCGCGATCCTCATCGTTATCGTGATCGCTATCTCTTTCAACCCGAGAAACCGCCACAACCGCCACCGCATTGCCAATAATATTCGTCACCGCACGCGCCTCCGACATAAAACGATCAATCCCCAAAATTAACGCAAGCCCAGCAACCGGCACAGTGTGAATAACTGATAAAGTTGCAGCAAGAGTGATGAAGCCGCTCCCAGTAACCCCCGCAGCACCTTTGGAAGTGATTAATAAAATTAGTAAAGTTGAAAAAATTTGCTCAAAAGTTAAATCAACATTGAAGGCTTGAGCGATGAACAAAATGGCCATGGTGAAATAGATGCAACTGCCGTCCAGATTTAGAGAATAGCCGCTTGGCACCACTATGCCAACGATGGATTTTTTGCAGCCAAATTGCTCCATTTTGCGCATCAAATTTGGCAAAGCTGCTTCAGAAGATGAGGTGGCGAGGGTTAGGAATATTTCTTCTTTGATAAATTTGAGTAGCTTGAGAAGTGAAGAGCCGCAAAGCTTCATCACGGTTCCCAAAATTATGAAAACGAATAAAATGCAGGTGATATAAAAACAAATTAGCAAATTTATGAGGGGTAAAAGTGAGGCGGCGCCATATTTGCCGATGGTGAAAGACATTGCGCCAAATGCACCAATTGGGGCCAAGCGCATGATAAAATTTATGATTTTGAAGAGGATGTGTGAGAAGTCTTCGATGGCCGATATTATTGTTCTCGCAGGCTTTTCTAATTTTGAAATTGCGATGCCAAAAATGACGGCGATAAATAAGATTGGCAAAATTTCGCCATCAACAAAAGCTTTGAAAATTGTGGTTGGAATGATGTTGAGCAAAAAATCGACGAAGCTTTTTTGTTCATATGGTTGGGGGTTGATGATTGTGGTGCTTATGGTGTTGATGGTGTTGATGGTTGCGGCGTCAATGTTCATGCCGCTTCCCGGCTTTATGATAAGTGCAACTATCACGCCAATAATCATGGCGATGGTGGTTAAAATTTCAAAATAGACAATTGTTTTGATGCCAACGCGACCAAGCTGGCCAAGGTTTGAGCTGCTGTTGATTCCCAAAACTATTGTGCAAAAAATGACAGGGCCGATGCACATTTTTATTAGTTTGATGAAGACATCGCCCAGCGGCTTCATGTTCTGTGCGGCTTCGGGGAATGTGACGCCAAAAATTATGGCAAGGATTATGGCGATTAAAACTTGGATATAGAGGTTTTTGATGAGCATTTTTTTCTTGCAATAAAGTTATCAATCTATAAAATGACTGTACAAATTGGCACTAGCCACTGAAGCCCCTTTAAACAGGGGCTGACTAATCTCCCAAAATTATTTCCGCAAGTTTTTTTCGAATTTCATTAAATTGTCCGTGCGGCAAATCTCCCATTCTTGATCTCATTCTTTTGCTTTCAAAAATTTTTAACTGAGAAAGCATTGCGCATTGTTCGTTATTTTTAAATTTTATTTTGTGGTAAAATTTATTCTCCTTGATTTTTGTGGTGAGCGGAATTCCAAAAAATAAATTTATATTAATGCCAATGCTGCACCACCAAATGTCTCGTTCTTTAAAATTAAGATTGTTAATTTTGATATCTAGCTTTTGTTTTAAAGCATTCCATTCGTTAAAGTTTTTTTCCATATTTTGTGGTGAAAATATTTGAGTTGTGGTTATTTTTTGCAAAACTCCCGAAAATAATAGGTGGCGATGCAGGCTATTCCTGTGACAAAAGGGATGATGGCGAGGATTTTTATGTTATCGCTTAGGTCAAAAAATTCGCAGATCATCCAAAATGAGTTGGCGCAGATCCAGCAAATTATTGCTAAGTTGGGCATGAATTGAAGCTTAGAGTGGCGTGACTTCCAAGTGATTAAGATTGCAAATCCAACTGCGGGGATAATCATAAAAATTCCAAGCGCGCGCCATGTTAGAAGCCATGCGGTGTCTTTGAGCAGCCACAACAAAATGTGAAAATTTTCTAGTTTGCGAATTGATGACATGGCTTATTTTATGAAAAATAAATCCTTTTAAATCCAAGGGCGATCATATTCTGGAGCCTCGTTTGACAAGGGTGCAGAAGGGATGTCGGCATAGATTTTGTTGTCCATTTTTATGACAACGCGACCAGTGTCAGTCACTTTTCCGATCACGGCAAAATCGAGATTCCATTTTTCGAAAACTTTGCGCGCTTCGTTTTCTTTTTCTGGTTTTAGAATCATCAACATGCGTTCTTGGCTTTCGGAAAGCATGATTTCGTATGGTGTCATGCCGGTTTCGCGCTGTGGCACGTTTTCTAAATTGAGTTCAATTCCGGTGCCGCCTTTGCCAGACATTTCAAATGATGAAGAGGTGAGGCCAGCTGCGCCCATATCTTGAATTGACAAAATGGCGTCAGATTGCATGAGTTCTAAGCACGCTTCAAGCACAAGTTTTTCGGTGAATGGATCGCCCACTTGCACTGTTGGGCGCTTGTCTTCGTCGCCTTCTTTAAATTCGTCAGAGGCCATAACCGCGCCATTGATGCCGTCGCGGCCGGTTTTTGAGCCAACATAGACCACCGAGGCGCCAATTTGTGAAGCGGCAGAATAAAATATTTTGTTGGTGTCGGCCAAGCCTACAGTCATGGCGTTTACGATGATGTTGCCGTTATAGCTTTTGTGGAAGGTGACTTCGCCACCAACGGTTGGAACGCCAACGCAATTGCCATAGCCGCCAATGCCTGAAACCACGCCGTTCACCAGCTGGCGCGTTTTTGGATGATCAGCTTCGCCAAAGCGAAGCGCGTTGAGATTGGCAATTGGGCGGGCTCCCATGGTGAACACGTCGCGCAAAATTCCGCCAACACCAGTTGCCGCGCCTTGATATGGCTCGATGAATGAAGGGTGGTTGTGGCTTTCCATTTTGAAAATCACAGCTTGGCCATCGCCAATGTCGATGACGCCGGCATTTTCTCCGGGGCCGCAAATAACCCACGGAGCCGTGGTGTGCATGGTTTTAAGCCACTTTCTGGTTGATTTGTATGAGCAATGCTCAGACCACATCGCTGAGAAAATTCCAAGCTCGGTGATTGTTGGTTCGCGCCCCAAAATGCCGAGAACTTTTTGATATTCTTCTTCGGTCAAATTGTGGTCTTTAACCAGTTGCGGAGTGATTTTAATTTCTTTCATTTTTTATAATTTTTATAATTTTGGCAAAGCCTTCTTCAATTGACAAATTGCTGTTGTCGATTATCACAGCATCCTTTGCAATCAGCAATGGAGAGTCTTTGCGGTTTGAATCATTTTCGTCGCGCTGTTTTAATTGGGATAAAATTTCGTCCAATGATACATCTTTTTCTTGTTTTTTCAACTGCTCAAATCGTCTTTTGGCACGAATTTCAACATCTGCGGTGACATAGAATTTGTGCGTGGCATCGGGGCAAATCACCGTTGTGGTGTCGCGTCCATCAAGCACCGCGCCGCCTTTTTGAGCCACGCCATCAACCGCAAAATTGCGTTGAAAATCAAAAATTTTGCGGCGCAGATTTTGGTTTTTGGCTATAGTTGACGCGGCTGCGCCGACTTCTTCGCTGAAGAGATCGTCATTTTCAAGCTCGTCTTCGCGGATGTTTTTGGTGAGTGATTCGAGGTGAGTTTCAAAGTTTTGTAGATCAATTTTTTGCTGCAAAGCGCGATAGGCAATCAGGCGATAAAGCGCTCCAGTGTTGAGATAAGGCAGGTTGAAATTGGCGGCAATTTTTTTGGCTAATGTACCTTTTCCTGAAGCGGAAGGGCCGTCAATTGCAATCAGGAGTGGTTTGGTCATTTTTTTGCAAGAATTTTAATGATGCCGCCAGCGCTGCAGCTTTGTGGCAAGTTGAACCCATAATAAGTTTTTTTTTGAAATTGTAAAGGCTAATTAGCGTGCTTGTAAATTAATTTTTACCTAGCTAGTTTCGCATTGTTTGCAATTTTAATAAAAATTTATTGACCAAAATATGCCTCCAAAAAAATCTCCAGAAAAAAGTAGTTTTGATGATTTTTTAAATTCTTTGACTGCGGTGATTCTGGAAAAAGATAAAGCTAAAGAGATGAAAAAAACGGGTTTATTTAAAGGATACGAAGAAGTTTTGGAGGTAAACAAAGAGGCGATAGAAGATTGTTTTAGGCGTGGATTAAATCATGCGGTGTTAGCAAGAATCGTGAGAACTCGGGCTGAGCCAGAGGAGTTGGATGAAAAAATTAAGCATGTGATGGGGCAAATAAAATCTCGAAATTTGCAAGAAGAAGATTTGGCAAAAATTGATAATAAAACAATAAAAACTGATTTTAGTTATCTGGTTTTGCCAGCTAAGCCAAGAAATCAGAAGCGCAAACCAGGAGATTTTTTTGAAGTGATAAA
>CAYPUN010000086.1:4517-6150 GCA_964413985.1 uncultured Rickettsia sp.
GTCTTTAAATTCTATTGTTCAAGCAAAAGAAGAGAAAGAAAGGTTGCAAGAATATGAGGATGTTTTAGAGGCTAATAAAGATAAAATATCGCATATTGGCAATGTGTTGCAAATGAAGGCTCGAGTTTTGACTATAATATTGAAATCGTCAAAAAGTCCACAGCATGTGCAAGAAAAAATAGATAATGTGATCAGTGCAGTTGAGAAAGATTCAAGTTTGACTGCTGAAATAATTTCTAGATATACAGATGAAGATATTGATCAATTTAGATTTTTGATGTCAGAAAATCATGCAAACGCGCAAGAAAAAAGGATGGAGAACGCTTCGCCAGATCAGCGATTTGAAAATTTTTACAATAGCTTTTTTAAAAGCAAATTTTCGCCAGAATTTCTTGAAATAATAGAAGCGAATCGGAAAAAAATAATTGAGATTTTGGCGGATTTTCGTTTGCAGCATGCGGTGCTGCGCAATATTGTGAGTCAGGCTGAAGTTTCGTTTTTGCAAGAGCAGATTGATCACATTTTGAAAGAGTTGCGAGAAAATAAGCGAGGAGATGTTAGTGCTATTAGATACGCTGATGGCTATCGTTTTTTGTATATTACAAAAACTCAGCAGAAGCAAAAAATGCATGAAGAGGATGATTTTTTTAAATTAATTCTTGGTGGTATAAAATTTATTGTGCAATCAGGTGTGGAGCGGAAAAGGTTGCAAGAATATAAAAATGTTTTAGAGGGCAATAAAGATAAAATATCGCATATTGGCAATGTGTTGCAAATGAAGCCTCGAGTTTTGGCTATGATATTGCGATCCCCAAGCGATCCGCGGCATTTGCAACAAAAAATAGACAATGTGAGCAATATACTTGAAAAGAGGCCAGATTTGACTGCTGAAGTTATTTCTAAATATACAGAAAAAGATGTTGATCAATTTAGATTTTTGATGTTGAGGAATCTTACGGCATCACAAGCAAGAGAGAGAAGTCGAGCTTTGCTAAGAGAAAGAGGTGCTGGAGAGAAGAGGCAAGAAGAAGAGCGGCATGATGGGGGAAAGATGCCTAGGATGGATGATCGAGATTATGGGGGTGGGGGTTTTGAAGGTGACGGGCATAAGGAGGGTGGTTTGGAATTTGAGCGTTTTCCTGAAGATTTTCTGGCGATGCCTATTTCAAATGATGATGGGTTGGAAATTGATGATGAGTTGGAATCGGTTGAATTATATTTTCCAGAGGTTCTGGATTTTTTAGAGGTTCCAGAGGTTTCAGAGGTTCCGGATTTTTCAGAGATGTTAGATTGTTTAGGGGTTCCAGATCTGACAATGGTTGGTGCGTCTATGGAGGGTGAAGATAAAGTTGAAGGTGGGATGGCAGTTGAAGGCGGATCTGCTGATGCAACGGTGCAGGGCTCTGATTCTTCTGGGCAACAAGGTGGCTTGGCATCTGGCGTGAGTGGAGCTAGAGCTGATAATCTAAAAAAAGGATCTGTAACTAAGGCACTGTAACTGTTGTAATTCCCAATAGAGGAGGGTGGCAAGAAAGTCCATTGCTGCCAAGCGAGTTTTAGCGATTTTTCAACTTAAAAAATTTGCTGATATAATAAGGCGCCAGCCCTGCAATTATGCCGGGAGCGGCTTCAT
>CAYPUN010000087.1:0-6119 GCA_964413985.1 uncultured Rickettsia sp.
CTTTGATTCCATCAAAAATGCCTGTTGCAAAAGGAACGCCGTTTTTCAATTTGCGTGCGAAGTCGATAATTTCGTTATCATCCATCGCCGCAATTAGAGGCTCTTCATGTTTCGAAGAATAAACTTGCAAGATTTTTTCACGCAAAGCTTTCACCATATCAGCTTTTTTAGCAGCAACATCGTCAACAATTTGACCGATTTGTTTGCCCAAATGCTTTGATGCAAAGCCCAAATGCGTTTCAAGAATCTGCCCGATATTCATACGAGAAGGTACGCCAAGCGGGTTCAAAACGATATCAACTGGTTCGCCATCTTCAGAATAAGGCATGTCTTCAATTGGAGCAATTTTCGACACAACACCTTTGTTTCCGTGACGTCCGGCCATTTTATCACCGGGTTGCAAGCGATATTTTGAAGCAACATAAACTTTTACGATTTTCAAAACGCCTTGTCCAAGCTCGTCTCCGGCTTTGATTTTCGCGATTTTGTCATCGAAGTTGCTTTCGATTTCTGCCGCTTCTTTGCTATAAGATTTTGCAATTTTTTCTGCCAAATCCATAGTTTTAGCGTCGTCAACTGTAATTTTAAACAATTGCGCGCGTGACAAAGAGGCAAGATCGTCTTTTTCTAAAATCGCTTTCGCTTTCAGCTTATCAACGCTGTTGACAAGTTTTTTGCCTTCAAACAATTTGATTAAAGCATCGCGAGATGAATGATCGATGAAATTTAAGCGCAAATTTTTGTCTTTTGACAATTCTTCAATTTGCTGCATTTCGATATAGATCGATCTTTCGTCTTTTTCGATACCTTTGCGCGAGAAGACTTTCACGTCAACCACAACGCCGTCAATGCCTGTTGGAGCATAAAGCGATGAATCTTTTACATCAGAAGCTTTTTCGCCAAAAATTACGCGAAGAAGTTTTTCTTCTGGAGTCATTGGCGCTTCGCTTTTTGGAGTGGTTTTACCAACCAACAAATCTCCAGCTTTAACTTCGGCACCAACGTGGATAATACCTTCTTCGTCAAGTTTTGCCAAAGATTCTTCGCTTACATTTGGAATGTCGCGAGTGATCTCTTCGGGCCCTAAACGAGTGTCTCTAGCAACAACTTCCAACTCTTCAATGTGAATTGAAGTGAAAGTTTCGTCTGCAATTAGTTTTTCAGAAATGATGATCGAGTCTTCAAAGTTGTAGCCGTTCCAAGGCATGAAAGCCACGCGAACGTTTTTTCCAAGGGCAATTTCACCGTTAGCAATTGAATGACCATCAGATAGAACCTGACCTTCGCGCACTTTTTGACCAATCTCAACCATCGGGCGTTGATTGATACAAGTGTCTTGGTTGGTTCTGATATATTTTGCCAAATTATAAACTTCAATTGATGGCAAACCTTCTTTCGAAATAGATTCAACCACAATTTTTGAAGCATCAACAAATTTTACAACACCGCTCGATCTGCTTTTTACAACAGCGCCAGAGTCGTGGCCGATGATAGCTTCCATCCCAGTTCCCACCAAAGGAGCATCTGGACGAAGCAATGGCACGGCTTGACGTTGCATGTTTGAACCCATCAAAGCACGGTTCGCATCGTCATTCTCAAGGAACGGGATTAGTGTTGTTGCAATTGACACGATTTGCTTCGTTGAAACATCAGCATAATCGATTTTGTCTGGCGTCATCATAACATATTCGCCATTTTTGCGGCAATTCACCAAATCAGCCTTGATCACGCCTTTTGCATCAACTTCAACAGTTGATGGAGCGATCACATGGTCAACTTCGTTCATTGCAGACAAATAAACGATTTCGTCTGTAACTTTGCCATTTGTCACTTTGCAATAAGGAGTTTCAATAAAGCCATAATCGTTCACTCTAGCATAAGTTGCCAAGCTGTTGATAAGACCGATATTCGGACCTTCTGGCGTTTCAATTGGACAAATTCTGCCATAGTGAGTTGGATGCACGTCACGCACTTCAAAACCAGCGCGTTCGCGAGTCAAGCCACCAGGTCCCAAAGCTGAAAGACGACGCTTGTGAGTGACGTCAGAAAGCGGGTTGGTTTGATCCATAAATTGTGAAAGCTGCGAAGTTGCAAAGAAATCTTTGATCGCAGTGATAAGCGGCTTAGAGTTGATCAAGCTTTGCGGCATGATTGTGTCAACTTCAACCGAGTTTAATTTTTCGATCACCGATTTTTCAACGCGCGCCATACCGATGCGCATTTGATTTTCAACCAACTCTCCAACCGCGCGAATTCTACGGTTTGCAAGGTTGTCGATATCGTCAGTTTTAAGATCGTTATGCTTGGTTAAGCTTAGAATTTTGACAGTTTGTTTGATGTCATCGTGAGTCAAATGAAGCACGTCTTTGCCAATTTCAAGGCCCAAACGGTGGTTCATTTTCATACGACCAACATCTGACAAATTGTAGCGTGCATCTGAGAAAAACAAATTCTCAAAATAATTTTTCGCTACATCAAGAGAAGACGGGGCTTCACCAAGTTTGATCGCTTTATAAATATCGAACAACGCATCTTTTTGATTTTGGTTTTTATCAAGCAACATTGTGTTGTAAAGATAAGGTCCAATATCTGATTTGCTTGGGTTAACGATATAAACTTTTGCGAAGTTTAATTTTTTCAAAACATCCAGACTTTCTGAAGTGACAATTCCACCAGCTTCAAGAAGCAATTCGCCCGTTTCTGGGTCGATCAAATCTTGCGCCATGATGTATCCCGGAAGAACTTCATCAGTCAAGATATAATTGGTGAATTTTTCGTCTTTTAATTTTTCAAGCGATTTGCGATTTAGCTTCACACCTTCTTTCA
Source organism: uncultured Rickettsia sp. (assembly GCA_964413985.1). Lineage (GTDB taxonomy): Bacteria > Pseudomonadota > Alphaproteobacteria > Rickettsiales > UBA1997 > CAMCFD01. The sequence continues at coordinate 2,827 of CAYPUN010000087.1, forward strand.
CGCGCACATCGCCGCTTTCTGCGTCGATCAAATCATATGGCAATTTTTTGCCAAGGAAAATTTCGCCGTCAAATTTTGTTGACCAACCACGTTTTGTTAAAGTGATTTCAACCGCGCCATAAAAGGTGCGGATGATATCTTCAGAAGACATGCCAATTGCACGAAGCAATGACGAAACTGGAATTTTACGCTTTTTGTCAACACGAAAATGCATAACATCTTTTGTGTCAAATTCCATGTCAAGCCAAGAGCCAAGATGCGGGATAATTTTTGCTGTATAAGCTTTTGAATCCGAAATTTTTGCATTTTCGCTATCGAAGAAAACGCCCGGAGCTCTACGCATTTGTGACACCACAACACGTTCAGCGCCATTGACGATGAAGCTGCCTGTCTCTGTCATCAAAGGAATATCGCAAAGATAAACTTCTTGTTCTTTGATTGAGCGGATTTCTTTTATTTCGCTGCCTTCTTCTTTGTTCCACAAAATCAAGCGCAATTGAGCGTGAAGAGGGATTGCAAAGCTTCTTCCGGCAGAAAGACATTCGCTAGATTCATATTTTGGTTTACCCAAAGAATATTCTACGAACTCAACTGTGATGCGGTCAGATGAATCTGACAAAGGGAAGAATGAATTGAAAACTGATTGGATCCCGACATTTTGTCTTTTTTTAGGATCTTCATTTGCTTGCAAAAATTTCTCATAGGAATCTTTTTGCAACGAAACCAAGTAAGGAATGGCTTCTTTATCTTTGTTGATGCTGAAACTTTTTCTCAGAACAACTTGGTCAAAACTACGATTCTGAATCACCAAAAACTCCTCTATTTAGTTGACTGACCATATGCGGATGGTCAATTAAAATGGGTGTATATACTCGAAATCTCTTCGCCTGCATGAACGAGATTTTTTGCCGATAAATAAAGATTTATCCGCAAACTTGTTACTTGAGAGACGAAAACTTACCCGCGATGCCTTAACTTGCGAACGCTAGAAACATCTAGCGCGCCAGCATCATAAAACGCCAAAAGCCAATCTGATTTTTAAAAATCAGATTGGCGAGAAAATTAAAGCAATTACTTCAATTCAACTTTAGCGCCAGCAGCTTCAAGCTTTTTCTTCATTTCGTCAGCGTCAGCTTTAGCAACGTCAACTTTAACTGTTTTTGGAGCAGCTTCAACTAGATCTTTAGCTTCTTTCAAGCCAAGACCAGTGATAGCTCTAACTTCTTTGATAACGTTGATTTTGTTTGCACCAGCATCAACAAGGAACAATTCGAACTTGTCTTTTACTTCGGCAGGAGCAGCAGCAGCTGCACCAGCAGCAGGAGCAGCAGCAAATGAAGCAGCAGAAACGCCCCATTTTTCTTCTAGTTTTTTGCTTAGTTCAGCAAGTTGCAAAACTGTTAAAGCTGATAATGTTTCGCTTAATTGGTCAAGATTGGCAGTCATGTTTTAAAAAAATTAAAGTTATTAAAAATTGTTTGATTATTCTGTTTTCGCAGATGCTAAACCAGCTTGCGGAGCTTGTAAGAGTCGCGCAAAGTTCGCTTGAACAGCAGTGAGCACACCAAGGAACGAAGCTCTCACCTCTTCGAAAGAACCAAGTTTTGCTAAGTTATTGATGTCTTTATCTTCGATAAGAGCTTTATCTAGATAACCAATTTTAACTTGCAAATGCTCAGTTTCTTTTTTTGTATCGGCAACGATTTTTGCAAGAGCCACAGGGTCTTTTGCAAAAAGAATTGCAGTTGGTCCTTTCAAATGAGAAGACACCGATTCAAATTCTGTTCCTTTAAGAGCGAGGCTGGATAAGGTGTTTTTGGCAATTTTCATGCCGCAACCTTTTGCTTTCAAACTAACTCTAAGATCGTAAAGCTGTTTGCCGCTCATACCGCGATAATGCACTACAACTAGGCAGCTTGCCGTTGCAAGATTATCTTTTAATGAAGAAATCATTGATGATTTCTTTGATTTGTTAATCGCCATAAAATTTTTAATCTAAAAAGATGTGAAGAACGACTTGCGCCGACACAAAATTTATGTTGTTAATATTGAGTTAAACCGCTTCAACAGGAACTTCAACCGAAGGTCCCATTGTAGTGCTTAAATAAAACTTTTTGATAAATTTTCCTTTAACGCCTTCTGGTTTTGCATCTTTCAATGCTTTCACCACAGCTTTGATATTTTCAACCAAAGCTTCAGAGCTAAATTCAGATTTTCCAACTAGGCAGTGGATGATTCCCGCTTTGTCGTTTTTGAAACTTGCTTTACCTTTCAAGGCTTCAGCCACAGCTTTTGCAACGTCTGGAGTAACAGTGCCGTTTTTTGGACTTGGCATCAAGCCACGCGGCCCTAGAACTTTTGCAATTTTGCTGATTTTTGCCATGATGTCTGGAGTTGCTACGCAAGAATCGAAATCGACGAAGCCGCCTTCAATTTTTGCAACAACGTCTTCGAAACCGGCCAAAATAGCGCCTGCATCAAGAGCAGCTTTTTTCTTTGCTTCATCAGCAGTGATAACTACAACACGAACTTTTTTGCCGCAACCATGTGGCAAAAGAACCGAAGCACGCACTGATTGATCAGATTGCTTTGCATCAACACCAAGATTGATTGCCAAGTCAACAGATTCAACGAATTTGCGTTTTTTTGCTGCGCTAAGTTCGTGGATTTTTTTCACCGCTTCTTCAAGCGTGGCTGCAGAATATTTTGTTTCTAGCAACTCTTTTTTATTTTGTTTTTTTGCAACTTTCTTTGTCATCTTAAAAAAAATTAATTTTGTAAAAAATTATTCAACAACTTCTAAACCCATTGAAATGGCAGAACCTTTCACCATTTCCATGCAAGCTTTGATGTCAGTTGTGTTCATATCAACCATTTTTTTCTTAGCGACATTTTCAATTTGTTTAAGATTGATTTTGCCAGCAACGTCTTTTCCTGGGTTTGAAGAACCTTTTGCCAAGCCGATTTCTTTCATAATCAAGAAAGAAACGGGAGGATTTTTTGTGATAAAAGTGAAGCTTTTATCTTTATAGGCAGTGATTGTAACTGGAATTGGCGTGCCAAGATCATAATCAAATTTTAAAGCATTGAATTGCTTGCAAAAATCCATGATGTTCAAACCTTTTTGGCCCAAAGCAGGTCCAATTGGGGGTGACGGATTTGCTTTGCCTGATGGCACTTGCAATTTGATTAAACCTAATATTTCTTTTTTAGATTTTGACATTTTTTGATAAGTAAATTCTTGTGTAAAATTCTGTTTATGACGAAGCTATTTTTTTTCTAAAGTTTTCTCT
>CAYPUN010000088.1:0-6108 GCA_964413985.1 uncultured Rickettsia sp.
GTACTTCGCCCCTCAGACAGTGGCGCGCCAAAACTCGGTTCGAAGCACCATCCCCCAGCCTTATTTTTTAACACACTTTTGTCAGATAAACACAACAATTATGAATCAGAAAAACGCCTCAAAGTGTTGCGGAATAAGGTTTGTGGTGAATAAGATGAAATCGAATCTCATGTCAAAATTGTGATATTGTGGATGAGTTGCGATGAAGAACTGCGCGGCTTTGCGGATACGATTGACTTGCTTTTGACGTAATGTTATTTCTAGTAATTCTTCTTTTTTGCGAGCCTTGACCTCAATAAACACAACGGTTTTGTCCTTTTTTGCGATGATGTCTATTTCACCTAATTTGCTTTTGTAGCGCTGCGCGATGATGGTGTAGCCCTTGAGCCGCAAGAAGTTGCAGGATATTGTTTCGCAGAGAACTCCGAATTCGTATGTGGGTTTTTTTGCTGATGACATTAGATGAACTGGCTTGCGCCGTGGCCCGATGACCATGCGAATTGAAAATTGAAACCACCAAGATGTCCCGTGACATCAAGCACCTCACCAATGAAATAGAGGCCCTGCACTGTTTTGCATTCAAAAGTTTTGGAAGAAATTTCGTTGGTATCGACGCCGCCGCCAGTGACCTCGGCCTTTGCGTAGCCTTCATTTGCGGCTGGAATTATTTTCCATGCATTGATGTTGGTTGCGATTTCTTTTAATTTTTGATTTGAGAGATCGGCGATGCGGCCTTGTGCGTTGTGGGTTTTAGCGATATAGGCTGCGAGAGATTTTGGTAAAAAATTGTTGAGAATTGTGATGATTTCTTGGCGTGGTTTTTGCTTTTTTTCGTCAAGGAAAACGTTGTATAGATTGTGGTCTGGAGCCATGTTTATCAAGAATTCTTGGCCTTTTTGTAAATAGGATGAAATTTGCAAAATTGCTGGGCCACTTAAGCCACGATGAGTGAAAAGAATTGCCTCGCGAAATGAAATTTGTTTGGCGCCGTGCACGCAGCTTACAAGCGCTTCGAGAGCAACTCCGGCGAGATTTTTTGTTTCTTCAAGAAGCTCTGCGGCAAGTGTTAGTGGCACTAAAGCTGGATATGGTGGAATAATTTTTATGCCGAATTTTTTTGCGACGTCATAGCCAAAGCTGCTGGCGCCCATTTTTGGAATTGATAGACCGCCGCTGGCGATTACTAATGAATCGCACGAGACTTCTTCTGCCAAGGCTTCGTCGTGGTTTTTATTTTTTATTTTTAATGCGAATTTTTTATCATCCTCATTTTTTTTGATATTTTTTACTTCTGTTTCGAGCATAATTTCAACGCCGCCTTCCCTGCACTGCGTAAGCAGCATGTCGATTATCTGTTGCGACGAAAAATCGCAAAATAATTGGCCTAGAGTTTTTTCGTGGAAAGAAATTTCGTGTTTTTTTACTAGCTCGATGAAATCGTTTTGAGTGAAGCGGCTTAAGGCTGAAACGCAGAAATTTGGATTGTTTGAAATGAAGTTTTTTGGCGTGGTGTGAAGGTTGGTGAAGTTGCATCTGCCGCCACCAGAAATGCGGATTTTTTCGCCAACTTTTTTGGCGTGATCGATCAATAAAATTTTACGTCCGCGCTTGCCTGCAAAGGCTGCACACATGAGTCCGGCCGCTCCAGCTCCGATGATAATTGCGTCGTAATTTTTCATAAATTTTGGTGATGGACAAAAAAAAGTGGCGACCATTTTGCAATAATCGCCACTTAAAAAACAAGTTTTTACTAAACTTTTTTCGCTTTGATTTCTTCTGCAACAGCGTTTGGAACTTGCTCGTAGCAATCAAATTCCATCGCATATTGCGCACGACCTTGTGACAAAGAGCGCAAAGAGTTTACGTAGCCAAACATTGCTGCCAAAGGAACTTTTGCAGTGATAACTTGTACCACATCGCGTGGTTCTAGGTTCATGATTTGTCCACGGCGTGAGTTGATGTCGCCGATAACGTCGCCCATATAATCTTCAGGGGTTACGACTTCAACTTTCATGATTGGCTCAAGAATCACTGGGCCAGCTTTTTCCATAGCTTCGCGGAAAGCGCTGCGGGCAGCGATTTCGAAGGCTAGGGCCGAAGAGTCGACATCGTGATATGCGCCATCTGTCAGCGTGGTTCTAAGGCGAACTACAGGATAGCCAGCAAGGAAGCCGGTGTCTTTTGCAGATTCAAGACCTTTTTCAACGCCTGGGATATATTCTTTTGGAACACGTCCACCAACAACTTTGCTTTCGAAGATGAAGTTTTCTTTGATTTCTGGATCTGTGATTGGTTCAAAAGTGATTTTAACTTTCGCAAATTGTCCCGAACCGCCAGATTGCTTTTTGTGCGTATAATCGATATCAACTTTTTTGGTGATGGTTTCGCGATATGCAACTTTTGGTTGGCCGATATTTGCTTCAACTTTGAACTCGCGTCTCATGCGATCAACGATGATTTCAAGATGCAATTCGCCCATACCTTTTAGGATGGTTTGACCAGATTCTTGATCTGATTCGATACGAAGCGAAGGATCTTCTGAAGCCAAGCGGCCCAAGGCCATACCCATTCTTTCTTGATCGGCTTGAGATTTTGGTTCAACCGAAACTTCGATTACTGGATCTGGGAAAATCATACGCTCAAGAATGATGTCGTTGCCTTGTTCAACCAACGTGTCACCAGTTGTGGTATTTTTTAAACCAGCAAGAGCCACGATGTCGCCAGCGAAGGCTTCTTTGATGTCTTCACGGTTGTTGGCATGCATAAGCAAGATACGACCCACGCGTTCTTTTGAGCTTTTTGTTGTGTTCAATAATCCAGAACCGCCAACCAAAACGCCAGAATAAATACGCACGAAGGTTAGAGAACCAACGAACGGATCGGTCATGATTTTGAAGGCAAGGCCAGCGAATTTTTTGTCGCCACAATTGATGGTGATTGGTTCTTCTGTTTTCAAATCGATTGCCGGAATTTCTTTGATGTCAGTTGGGTTTGGAAGATAGTCTACAACTGCGTCTAGCAAGGTTTGAACACCTTTGTTTTTGAATGCAGTTCCGTTTAAAACTGGCACAAAAGCACCCGCAATTGTTGCTTTGCGGATGCAGCGTTTAAGATCTTCTTCAGAAATTTCGGCACCGTTGAGATAGGCGTCCATCAAGGCGTCGTCTTGCTCAACAGCTGCTTCAACTAATTGTGCGCGATATTCGTCGGCTTTAGCTTTGTGATCAGCTGGAATTTCTTCATAAGTGAAATCGGCGCCCATAGTTTCGTCTTTCCAAACTACTGCTTTCATTTTCACAAGGTCAATCAAACCGCCGTAATCTTCGGCTTGGTTGATTGGCAATTGAACTGGGATTGGTTTTGCGCCCAAGCGGGTTTTCATCATATCGACGCAACGATAAAAATTGGCACCGGTGCGGTCCATTTTGTTTACGAAACACATGCGAGGCACGCGATATTTGTTGGCTTGGCGCCATACTGTTTCTGATTGCGGTTCAACACCTGCAACCGCGTCAAACACGCAAATTGCACCGTCAAGCACGCGAAGAGAACGTTCAACTTCGATGGTGAAGTCTACGTGGCCAGGGGTGTCGATGATGTTGATACGGTGATTTTTCCAGAAGCATGTTGTTGCCGCAGAAGTGATAGTGATGCCGCGTTCTTGTTCTTGCTCCATCCAGTCCATTGTAGCTGCGCCGTCATGCACTTCGCCGATTTTGTGCGATTTTCCAGTGTAAAAAAGGATGCGCTCAGTTGTGGTGGTTTTTCCAGCGTCGATATGCGCCATGATCCCGATATTACGGTATTTTTCAATTTCAATTTGACGTGCCATAGATGTATTTTTTAAGAATTATTCAACATTCACAATTTGTAAAAACTAATGAAAGGCGCGACATTGTAGAGTGGTTTTGATAAATTACAAGTATTTTTATTGCTGCGTTTCTTGTTCAATCTTGCAAATGGCACAAGAAAAATGAGGGTTGGTGTTTTTAAAAATTGAAGATCTATTTGAAGATAGGCTTGGACTTTTGATGCCAGTTCCAAGCATGATTTATATGGTCTGCGAGGTCGGTGTATTTTGGATACCAGCCCAAATATTCGTTGGCAAATTTGTTGTTTGCGATGAGTAAATCGGGGTCGCCAATCCTTCTAGCGCCAAGCTTCACGTCAAATTCTACTTTGGTTGTTTTTTTAAAAACATCGACAACTTCCTTCACTGAAAAACCAGTGCCATTGCCTAAATTTATTTTGGCCGATTTGTTATTTTCAATTTGTTTTTGCAGTGCCAGCAAGTGAGCATTGGCAAGGTCTGACACATGAATGTAGTCGCGAATGCAAGTGCCGTCTTTGGTGTTATAATCATCGCCAAAAATTGTGAATTCTTTTTGCTTTCCATCAGCAATGCTTAACAAAATTGGAAAAATATTTGCAATGTTCGAAGCCATCTCGCCCATCTCGGCTTCTGGGTCGGCGCCACTTACGTTGAAATAGCGCAATGCGCTATATTTCAAATTATGCGCCTTGTCGTAATCTTCAAGAGCCCGCTCCACCATTAGCTTGGAAGCGCCATAAGGATTGATTGGATTTGTGGGAGAATTTTCTGCGAGCAATTTTTCTTTCTCGCCCACAAGCGCAAAAATAGAGGCTGTAGACGAAAAAATAAAATGTTGAACTTGCGCATCAACCATCGCTTTTAACAGCAAATTTGTTTTGGCAAAATTATTTTCGTAATATTTAAATGGATTTTTTGTTGATTCTGCAACTGACTTTGCACCAGCAATATGAAAGACTGCAAGCGGTTTATATTTGGCAAAAACTTCACTCATTTTTTGATAATCACCGATGTCGCCCTCTACAAAATCACCATATTTTACCAACTCGCGAAAGCCAGTGGAAAGATTGTCAACAGTGATTGGGTGATAATTATTTTTATATAAAGTTTTGCACAGGTTGGAGCCAATAAATCCAGCGCCCCCCGTGACAATTACATTGATTTTTTTATCGGTCATTTTTTTTACAAAAAACTTTTTTTAACATTAAGACCAGATAAATCAAAGGTTTGTGCAGGCAGAAAACTCTTCTCTTGCCGTCAATTATCGTAAAATCTTTTCCCAAAGAAGAAATGTTGTGAAGGCCAAGCGGATATTGTCCTAGCTGGTTTGGAGTGATTTCTATTTCGTCGCTTTCAGCAAATTCTTCGGTGGTTAATCTATAAATTTTGTTGATCGTGATAGATGCGCCATAGCTTTGGCGACAATTTTGTGATGGTCGATATAAATTTTCGTTATGGACAAAAATCTCTCCCGCCATACGGGCCGAGGCTTTGTCGTCTTTTATTGGATTTTGCGGATGCATTTTCCACTCGCCCAAAAGATCGTCAGCATAGGCCAAATAAAGCTTTGCATCACTTTGCGAAGCGCGCGAGAAAAACAACCAAAATTTATTTTGATAAAAAATTATTGACGGATCGACTACATCTAAATCAGAAAAAATGGTTTTTATTTTTTTAAATTGTGAATTTTTTAAAACCTCAAAAAGCTCTAATTTGTTAGCTTTGTAACTTTCTACCACTGCATAATTTTTATTTTGGCGCGAAAAAATATACGGATATGACAAGTGATGTTTTTCACTCAAAACGCCTTTCTCGCTTATAATATCAAGCTTTTCATCGAGTTCTAAAACTGAAATTTTTCCTTTTCTAATATCGCGCTGATATTTTTCGAAGAAGATAAATTTTTTGCTTCCATCAACCAAGCCAAAGGGATCGGCCCTGAACTGCGTAGGCTTTGGGGCTTTTAGCCATTTTATTTTTTGATTGGGAATATTAAGAAATTCAGAAATATTGCATGCCGCAATACCAATATTCCACTGCTCAAACATGAATAATCTTTGCCAAAAATTTTTGCAGAAATTTTCACAACGCACGCGCATTGAATTGCAGCGAGTGGCGCGCAAGTAGGAGTGAAACGAGCAATAGCTATATTTCAATCTCTTGCAATATTTTTGAATATTGAGATCGGATGTGTTTTTATATTTTAATTTGCGAATTGCAATTTGATTGCGATAAAAAATTAGCAAAAAGTTAAAATAAATTTGATATTCTGATGC
>CAYPUN010000089.1:0-6050 GCA_964413985.1 uncultured Rickettsia sp.
TCGAACCGAGTTTTGGCGCGCCACTGTCTGAGGGGCGAAGTACCATCCCCACGCTCAATACTTACAAAATAAGCCGTAGATCCATTTATTGACATTAAGTTTTTTAGAATTATAGTTCGACCTTCGTTTTACTGGGGATAGGTGGCCGAGTGGTCAATGGCAACAGACTGTAAATCTGTCCGCGCAAGCGTTCGCAGGTTCAAATCCTGCCCTATCCACCATTTTTTGCAGCACCGTTTTCGCGGGTGTAGCTCAATGGTAGAGCTCCAGCCTTCCAAGCTGGCCATGAGGGTTCGATTCCCTTCACCCGCTCCAAAAAGCATCACAACCCCTCCACCTCAACAATTTTCAAGCGCGAGCTGTGTCCGCTCAAAATCGTGATCGCCGATTTTTTCACCTGCAAATGTTTGGCTAAAATTTTTATCACCGCTTCGTTTGCTTCGCCGTCTTGCGCGGGTTTGGTGGTTTTTATTTTTATTTGCTCGTCGGTTGCAATATCTCCCAAAACCTGATCTTTGCTTGCTTGCGGGATCACTTTAATTTTTATTTTCACTCTTCAATTGGTTCTTGATTTTTTGACGCAGCGAAAAATTTTTGCGCAAATTCTTCGAATGTTCCCGCTTCAATAGCAGAGCGGATTTCGCGCATCAAATCTTGATAATAAAAAATATTATGTTCGGTCAAAAGCATGGAAGCTAAAATTTCTTGCGCCTTCACAAGATGGTGCAGATAGCCGCGGCTGTGGTGTTTGCAGGCATAGCATTTGCAATTTTCGTCAAGTGGTTTTTGGTCGTTGCGATATTTTGCATTGCGAATATTGATAATTCCGCCCTCAACTTCAGGTCGCACAAAAGCTTGCGCCGTGCGCCCCGAGCGCGTTGGAATCACGCAGTCAAACATGTCAATTCCTCTGGCAACCGCACCAACAATGTCGCTTGGCTTGCCTACTCCCATCAGATAGCGCGGCTTTTCTTGCGGCAAAAAATCTGCGGCATAATCTAAAACTTCAAACATAACTTTTTGCCCTTCACCCACAGCCAAGCCGCCAATTGCATAGCCATCAAAACCAATTTTCACCAATTCCTCTGCCGAAATTTTTCGCAAATCCGCATGAACGCCGCCTTGCACAATTCCAAAAATTCCATAGCCGTCACGTTTTTGAAAAGCATTCTTCGAGCGAACAGCCCAAGCCAGAGAACGCTCCATGCCCCTTTTAGTTTCTTCATAAGTTGCGGGATATTTTACACATTCATCAAAAATCATTGTGATATCCGCGCCAAGTTTGTGTTGAATTTCGATCGATTTTTCTGGCGTTAAAAAATGTTTGGCGCCGTCAATGTGCGAAGAAAATTCAACACCTTCATCACTAATTTTGCGGATTTGCGAAAGTGACATAACTTGAAATCCACCAGAATCTGTGAGGATTGGACCGTTCCAGCCCGAAAATTTGTGCAAGCCGCCAAACTCGGCAACAAGCTCGGCTGTAGGGCGCAACATCAGATGATAAACATTACCCAAAATAATTTCGGCACCACTTTCGCGCACATCACTCATCTTCATCGCCTTCACCGTGCCTTGCGTGCCAACTGGCATAAAAGCTGGTGTCTGAATTGATCCATGCGCAGTAAAAACCTCACCTCTTCTTGCTTTATTATTTCTATTTTTTAAGGTAAAGGAAAATAATTTTCGTTCCATTATATTTTATGAAAAAATTACAAAATTTTGCACCGCTGATAATATTGCTAGCCTTTGTGGCTCTAATCTCAGTGGCACTTATAAAAAGTTCTTCGCAAACAAATTTGAGCGAAGATCAAGCTTCAAACGAATTTGCTGCGCGAGTTTTAAAACAAAAAATTCAACTGCCAGAATTTTCTCTGCCAGATTTATTTGATGAAAACAAAAATTTTTCAATCAATGATTTAAAAAATAATGAAAAAAAATATTCCATTATCAATTTTTTTGCATCATGGTGTGGCACTTGCGCCGCTGAACACGAGGCTTTGATGCACTTGGCCAGCGAAAATGTCGCCGATCTTTATGGTGTAGCGTGGCGAGATTTTGGCGAAAATACTATAAAATTTCTAGATAAAAACGGCAATCCATTTAAAAAAGTAGCACTTGATTCGCAAGGACTTTTCACTAGAATTCTTGGAATAAAAGCAGTGCCGGAAACTGTCATAATTGACTCTGAAGGCGCCGTGGTATTGCGTTATCAGGGTAATATCAGTCACGAAACCGTGCTTGAAATTAAAAATTTTTTAAATAAACGCTAATGCTCATCAAAACGCAAAATATTTTTATCATTTCACTTTTTGTTGCGATTTTTGCTGGCGCAAATTTTTCTTTTGCCGCAAATTCTGACAACATTTCCAACAATGATATAGTTTCAGAAATAGAAAGAAACCTGATATTTAGCAATGATGGACGCTCTCAAAACCAAATTGCGCAAGATCAACTCAACCAAAAAGATGATTTTATTTTGGTTGCCGGCGGCAAAGATGCTTCTGAAAATGAAGCACTAAATTTCAAAGTCACCGAAACCAAACAAACCATCAATGTTGATGCGCGCACCAAAGAAAAAGTGGCCTACAACGCCACTTTAAACGGCCAATATGAAGTTGCAATTGAGCTTTATAAACAGGTGCTAAAAATGGAGCCCGACAACAGCTATGCCATGTTTTCGCTTGGCGTTTTATATCAAAAACTTGGGCAATATCGCCAAGCCAAAATAATTTATTACAAATTGTTGCAAAATAATCCCAGCAACAAAGAAGAAATTATCGGCAATATTTTATCAACCATGTTGCAAGAATCTCCGCGCGACGCACTTTATTTGCTGACGCGCCTTGCCAATTCAAATCCGCAATCATCATATATTTTGGTGCAAACTGCTTTCGCTTTTGAGACTGTAAAAAATTATGACAAAGCCGCAGAATTTTTGCAAAAGGCTGTGGCTCTAAGCCCTGAGCGTGTCGATTATCTCTATAATTTGGCGGTGATGTATGACAAAGCGCAAAATTATACCAAATCTTTAGAAACCTACAACGAAGTTGTGCGCAACTATCAAGACAACAAATGGGCGGCCTCAGTTCCTCTGCAAGCTGTGCAATTAAGAATCGAATCACTCAAAAATAAAATATAACATGTTTAGTCAAATTTTAACTTACGCCATTGAAAAAGGCGCCTCGGATATCCATTTGCGTTCTAAAGAAACGCCGATATTTCGTATTAAAGGCGAGTTGCAAAAAATGCCGGCAGCGCCAGAATTAAACCCTGCTGACGCTGCAAAAATTATTCAATCAATGATGAGCGACAAGCAAAAGGCAACTTTTGCGCAAGAGCTTGAGCTTGATTTTGCATTGCAATTTGGCACGCACAGATTTCGTGTCAACGCTTTCAACACTATTCACGGCATTGGCGCGGTGCTGCGCTTTATTCCAGAAGAAATAAAAAGCATGTCGGCTTTGCAAATGCCGCAATCAATTCGCGATTTGGTGAAGGTGAAACAAGGCCTGATTCTTGTCACCGGCCCAACTGGCAGCGGCAAATCAACCTCGCTTGCAGCAATGATTCACGAGATCAACATCAATTATGGTTACAACATTATCACAATTGAAGATCCGATTGAGTTTATTCACAAATCGCAAAAATCTTTGATTAGTCAACGTCAAGTTGGCGAAAATACTTTGTCTTATTCAAACGCTTTGCGCAGCGCTCTGCGCGAAGACCCAGACGTGATCTTGGTTGGCGAGATGCGCGATCTTGAAACAATTCAACTTGCCCTCACCGCCGCAGAAACTGGGCATTTGGTGTTTGCAACATTGCACACCAATTCGGCAACGCAAACAATTCACCGCATCATCGACGTTTTCCCCGGAGACAGCAAGGGCGCCATCAGATCAATGTTGTCAAGCTCGCTTTGCGCCATAATTTCACAAAGATTGGTCAGCACCAAAGAAGGTGGACGCTGCGCTGCTTTTGAAATATTGCTGTCAAATCCTTCGGTGCGCAATTTGATTCGCGAAGATAAAGTTATGCAGATCCAATCAATCATGGAGCTCAACAAAAAACAGGGCATGCTGACACTGAAGGATTCTATAACCGACCTTTCGCAAAAAGGGATAATATCCCCTGAAACCGCGGAAATGTTGTATCGATCTTGCGAATAAAAAAAGTCAAGAACAGAAACATTTTGCAAATTAAAATTTATCGATTAAGAATCTAGGCAATTATTTATATTTTTTTAAACCTAAATTTAAAAACCGATGAAATTATTTCGTACAAAAACGATCGAGCACATGATCGACGCCGCTAGAGCAAAACCGCTTGCAAAAACTCTTGGCGCATTTGATTTGATCCTACTTGGAATTGGCTGCACCATTGGCACCGGAATTTTCGTTTTAACTGGCATTGCCGCCGCGCAATATGCTGGCCCTGCAATTGCTTTGTCATATTTGGTTTCTGGTTTAGCCTGCATTTTTGCTGGCTTGGCATATTCTGAACTATCATCAACCATTCCCGTTGCTGGTGGCGCTTATACATACACCTATGCAATTCTTGGCGAATTTGTTGCTTGGATGGTTGCTTGCGGCTTGTTTTTGTGCTACGCTGTTGGCGCGGCCACTGTTTCGGCTGGCTGGTCTGGCTATTTTGTCGGCATCTTAAATTCAGCTGGTTATCACATTCCCGAAATGTTGACAAAAATTCCTTCTGAAGGCGGAATTATCAATCTTCCAGCCGCATTGATTGCTCTTTTTGTTGGATTCATCCTAACCAGAGGAACCAAAGAAAGTGCCACTTTGAACAACATTTTGGTTGGTGTAAAATTGGTGGCGATCTTTTTGTTTATCTTCGTTGCCGCACCTCACATCAAAACCGAAAATTGGTCAAACAACTTTATGCCATTTGGCGCAAAAGGCATCTTTGTTGGCGCCGCCGCAATATTTTTTGCTTATGTTGGATTTGACGCAGTTGCAACAGCAGCCGAAGAAACCAAAAACGCCAATCGCAACCTTCCAATTGGCATCATAGTTTCGCTGCTTGTGTGCATCACACTTTATGTTGTGGTTGCCCTTTGCCTGACAGGAATAACAAATTATACCGAACTTAACAACGCCGAACCAATGGCTTTTGCGCTGCGCCAAAATGGCAGCAACATTGGCGGCGCTTTGGTTGGAGCTGGCGCCATTGCTGGTATGGTGGCGGTTTTGTTGGTGATGATGTATAGCCAATCGCGCATTTTCTTCGTGATGTCGCGCGATGGTTTGTTGCCAAAATCTTTCGCCAAAGTACACAAAAAATATGACACGCCTTATGTCAGCTGCATTGCAGTCACATTGATCGTTGCGGTTTTGGGCGGCTTCGCTCCAATTCACACAATTGCCAGCATGAGCAGCCTTGGCACCTTGTTTGCCGTGATCATGGCTGTGATTGCGGCTATGGTTTTGCGCATCAAACGCCCAAAACTTGAAAGACCATTTCGCTGCCCTGCAATTTTTGTTATCGCGCCAATTGCAATTTTGGTTTGCGGCTATTTATTATTTTCGCTTTTGGTGGCAATCATTCATCCATTCTTGATTTGGCTTGTTCTAAGCCTGCTTGGATATTTTTTCTACGCTTACAAAAAAAGCCCCCTTCAAGAATAATTTTTAACACATGAATTTCCGCATCAAAACGATCGAAAAATTAATTGAGGGCGCAAGAGCGAAACCACTTAAAAAAACCCTTGGCGCTTTCGACTTAGTCCTTCTTGGCATTGGCTGCACCGTTGGCACGGGAATTTTCGTCTTAACCGGCATTGCCGCCGCGCAATATGCCGGCCCCGCAATCTCAATCTCATATTTGATTGCCGGCATTGCCTGCATTTTTGCCAGCCTCGCTTATTCTGAGCTTTCTGCCGCCATACCAGTTGCTGGCGGATCATATACATACACCTATGCAATTCTTGGCGAATTTTGGGCATGGATGGTCGCTTGCGGCGTTTCTTTGTGCTATATTGTTGGTGGCGCAACCGTTGCCGCTGGCTGGTCTGGCTATTTTGTCGGCATATT
>CAYPUN010000090.1:0-3082 GCA_964413985.1 uncultured Rickettsia sp.
ACAAAGAGATAATCGTCTTAATTTCCTTATAGTTTCTCAATAACAACCATCGCCTGCGCCACTTTTTCTTCATCAGTCAAAGACAAATGAATCGCAATTTTTTGATCGCCAAAACCAAAATGTTGCTGCAAAAATTTTTCTTTGTCATTTAGCAATCTGATAAAAGGCTTTCCCAAATCATCATTATAAATTTCAATATCGCAAAAATTTATACCGCGACCAATTCCAAGCCCGCAAGCCTTGGCAAAAGCCTCTTTGGCGGCAAATCTTTTTGCATAAAAAATCGCACGCTTTTGCGCAATAATTTTTTGCGCTTTATCAATTTCGGACGCCGTAAAAATTTTTCGTTCAAATTTTTGCGCAAAATCTTGCAATAAATTCAAAACTCGATCAACATTTATTAAATCGATACCAATTCCTAAAATCATTTGAAAATTTTTATTGTCGATTAACTATTCATATTTAAAGTTAGCAATTACTAAATATTGTAATTTACAATTAATTTACAACAAAAATGCTCAAAAAGCTAGACATCAAAAAGATAGACATATTAAGCCACTTCCACAAAATTGAAGTCACTCACAACAAAAATTTTGTCATCACAATTGGCAACTATGGCATTCTTGTTGCGCTGCACAAGGGTCAAGCGATTGAAGAAAAATTATTTTTTGAAGATTTGAACGATGAAAACAAGAAAATTTTAACCAAATTATTTAGCGACAACAAATCGGCGCCGATCTATTTCCTGCTTGACACCATCGACCAAAGCTATAAAAAGAAAAGCTATCCTTTAATCAAAAAAAGTGACGTGATTCGCCTTATCAAACGCGACATCGCCAACGATCCCGACAAAGAAAATCTCAAAAATTATATCATCTTAAACAATGGCAAATTCCCTGCAGGGACGCCAGTTGCCAACAAAAGATGGGAATGTCTTTTTGTGTCATCCACAGCTTCAGAAATCATCAATTCTTGGACAAATTTTGCGCTTGAAATGCCAAATCGCGTTGTGGGCATTTATATGTCGCCAATTGAAACCTTTTCACTGTTCAACTCGCTGAAAGAAAAAATAAAATCCGGCTCAACAATCAAAGACAAAAAAGGAAATTTATATTGCGTTTTGTTGCACAACAAGGTCAGCGGCATACGTCAAACAGTGTTTTCTGACGAAGGAATTATTTTCACTCGCGTTGTAAATTATGATTTTGCAGAGCCTGATTTTCTAGAAAAATATGAGCAAGATATTCACAGCACGTTTGAATATTTAAAACGACTTTTTCCTGATTTGCAAATTTCAGAACTCGATATCATCAACATTTTTTCGCCAGCAATTTTGGCAAAACTTTCGCAAATTGGCAATATCGATTTTCACCTCACAAACTATAGTCCAAGCCAAGCAGCATCTGAAGCAGGATATCCAAAACTTCTTGAAGAAACAGATGAATTTTGCGATTTATTAATTTCAAAATCATTTTCTGCAAACGCCAAAAAAATATTAAAATTCGTCACGCCAAAAATCAAATCACTCGAAAATTTATTTTTCATTATACGCTCGTCTTATTATTTAAATTTGTTGTTAGTAATCTTAATCGGCGTGTCTTCCCTTTATTTGATTCACTCGCAAAACAGCGCCGCCGAAACAAAATCAATTGCCGAAGTTGAGCGCTTGATCGCCTCACAAGCATTGGCAAAAATTAAAGATGAAACCCTTGACGGCGAAACCCTAACCGAAGGAAACAGCTTCGTAGATTTTGATCGCATTCTTGATATTGGCAAAACCAATGATATGTTCGGCCCTACAACCATCAATGCTGCTGAGGTTTACAGCAAATTAAGATTTATGCGCGATTATGGCGTAAAACTAAACAACTTTTCTGATTCCGTTTCAAATTTTTCTTATCACTTGCCATCACCAAACTTGGTTCACACAATTTTGATCAAAGGCGAAATTTCTAACAGCAGCGGCAACATCGAATCGCTTTTGACTGATTTTGACAAAATGTCGGCGCAGTTCAAAAAAACTTTCGAAAAAAACAAAGTAACTTACAACGAATTGCCGCGCAGCATTGATTTTAGCAAGCAATATTATAGCTTCCCAATTGAATTTACAATTTCAGGCAATCAATGAAAAAAGAAAGTTTAAATCGCAGCATCATTATAAATTTTTCCTTTTGCGCAGCTTTGGCGGCCCTGGTTGGCTTTATTGTTTTTTTCACCTCCAGCCAAAATGACAAAGCAAATCAAGAGATTATAAAAATTCGCTCTCAAGCTGCAAATATGAAAGAACAAGTGATTGAACTTGAAAGCCAAGTTAATGATGCAAAAAAATATAAAGAGATCTGGAAAAGCATCAGCCCAAGAAAAAAAAGCACCGAAGGAATCAAGATGGAAGAGGTGAACAAAAGCCTCGAATTTTTTGCGCAAAAATATGCAATTCGTGGTCAGCAAATTCAAATTCTGTTGCCAGAAAATCTTAACGGCGGACCGTTTGAGCGCAAAACTGTAAATATAATTTATAGCAGCGGAACCTTGAATTTTAACGCTGCCAGCGATGTTGCCGCCTTTTCATTTATGAAAGATTTTTTCGATTCACTTCCCGGATATATTGTGATCACCAATGTCGATTTAACCAAAGGCCGCAAATATACCAACGCTGATTATGTCAATATTTCGCTTGGCAAAGATCCCGAGGTTTTGAAGGTGAAAATTACGTTTGCGTGGTATGCCTATCGCGACAAAGAGAAGAAGGATGATTCTGGCGCAAAAGCTCAATAGGGCTTACAGTTAAAGCCGTTGGCAGTTAAATCAGGCCACACTCTTGGTTGGCCGCGCCACTCCTTCCACCATCAACCGACTCACGCCCCTTAGCGGCCTATCGACAAGGTCAATCGCTCTAAATTCAGCACCCTTCTCTTTTTCAACAAATCTGCGCAACACTCTAAAATTTACCGCCTCATTTGATTTTTGCAGCTCAACATATTTTTGCGCAACTTCTTTAACTTTTTTTTGCGACTCATCATCGAGCCTTGAACCCGCCGCTCCTTCAGTAACCCAAACATCCATTATTTTTTCAATATCCTCG
>CAYPUN010000090.1:3092-6042 GCA_964413985.1 uncultured Rickettsia sp.
GACTTCTAAAAGCCTTGCCCAAAATTTTGCGACCAGCTTCTGCGGCACCATTTGAACTTGCAATCAACATAAATCCAGCCTTAACCTGCGCACCTTCTTGAGCATTTGATTTTGTTGGATGATGACCACTAAGAGCTATATTTAAAAAACTTTCAATGCCACTGTCAATGCAAGCATCCATCTCATCAATCCACAAAGCTTTGCCTCCTTCAACAGCCTCAACAATTTTTTTCTTCTGCTCTTCAAGTGGCGTGCTGCTATCAATTTTATAATATTTGAGATGGTTTTCCTCAAGATATGCTTTGATTAAAGCGCTTTTGCCAATTCCAGACATTCCCTCAAGCAAAACACCATTTTGTCCACCAGCGGGAAGCTGCCCCTTCACTTGCTTGTCGCGAATTGCAAAGCATCTTCCCAAAGCATTTTCAATCACCTTGGTTGCAGAAGTTGAGACGAAATCTTTGTTTTTTATATTTTTAACATAAGGATATTTTTCATTGTTGCTGTCAATTTTTTTTGCCAAAAATCCCAGAGCCCTCTCTTGCAACTCACGAATCGTAATCTGCTGATCTTGCAAATCTAGACAATCTTGATATTTAGCAATTTCTGTCTTACAAAATGCAAGAAAATCATCTTTTGCAAATTCGTCATTTTTAAATTTAGTTTTGTCAAAAATTTCAGTTTTCAGCAAATAATAAATATAGCTTGCTGGCAATTTTTGCATTTCAAAAACCGAAACCGCGCCTTCTAAAAATAATTTCTGCTCCTCTCTGCCACCGCCATATTCCTTGGTTGCGGGATTGTGAGCAAAAACAACTTTATGCCTTTCATCCAGCGGATAAAGCTTTCCTTTATAAAAAACTTTTTTGTTGCCGCCATTTCTTAGAGGCTCAAACATTGTTAAATGCGAGTTGATAATGTTTGACTCGTCAAGAAATAATATCCCCCCTTCTTTTACCCATTCATCAAAATTTTCAAAACCGTTATGGTGTTTATATTCATGAACCAAAGATGTCTTTCCAACTCCCGCATCACCACTCAAAGCCAGCAATGGCGAGGTTTTTAAAGATTCTTCAAAAATCTTTTTTCTATTTTTGACAAAAAGCTGCGCATCTAACATTAAATCTAAATCACTAGCATTTTGAAAATCAGTATAAAATGTCTTGTGAGATTCTGGATTCAAACTCAAAACTTCCGATTTCACCAAATCTTGATCTGTTGCTTTGCGACACGATTTTGCACCCAAAAACTGCAGCATTGGCAACGACTTGTCACCTTTGTTTTCAACAACCAAAGTTAAATTTTTTGCATAATCTTCAAGCAAAATTGGTTGCAACATTTGTAACAAACTTTCACTAAATTCACCCCTTAGACAAATTTTATTACCTTGTTGCAAAAATTTTATAAAATCACTTTTCGCTTCTTCAAAAGCAAAAGTTTTGCCACTGACTCTATGAGAAATATTTACAACCAAATCTTGAAACGAGCAATCTTCAACCTCCACAAAAAGATCGGCATCAACTTTAAATTGACGAGGCTTTGACGCCTCAACAATCTTTGCCTGCACAGTTTTAGTTTCAAAAGGTTGTGCTGGATTTGTTGCAACAAAATGAAATAAATCGCTCAAAATTGCAACGCCTTTTGCAAGCGTCAATTCAAGCTTCACACCAAATTTGTTCGCCTCACTTAAAAGCGAATAATATTGCGCTTTCGACAAATTTGACGAAATAAAAAGACTTAGAGTTTTGCTTGGTCTTCGAGCCGCAAGCTCAATAAAACCAGGCTTTTCCGAATAAACGCCTTGCGCAGAAAGATTTTTTTGACACAGCACCAAATCAAAAAGTTGCGCATTGACAATTTCACACTCAACTCCAGCTTCGTCTATTGTTTTATCTTTTATGATTTCAACTTTTGCAGAATTAAATTTGCTAAAATCAAAGTTTTCTGCTGCCTCAAAAAATTCGATATTTTCTGGCAGATAAATTTTATAACCATTGTAAGAAAAATATCCCAAAGATTGCGCCCGCGCCAATTCTTTCTCAAATTCTTCAACTTTAGAACAATTTCCAACAACAAAGCTTGAGACTTCTTGATTTTCTAAGGCGCGCACAAAATCACTTTTTGTCCAAACAATCTCATTATTTTGCAAATGCACCCTGCCAAATAATTGCTGCCTCCAATTGGTTGCTCCTCGCAAATCAACCTCCAAAGCTTCGGTTTCTGTATTTGCTGTTGAAATTTCTGCTTCTTTTGCAAACTCTGTTTTATATTTTTCAGCGTGGCGCGTCACAAAAGACTCGTCGTCAACCAAACTTTCGCAAATGCTGACAACTTTTACTTTTGGAATTTCAACATTGCCAATTGAAGGATTTTGATCATCAAGCGCCGAATTTAACTTGGTTCTTTCTTGCGCACTAAAGCCACTCCAGTTTATCACCAAAAGCGGCGCATCTTGCTCTTTGCCGCTTTGTGCCTTTTTTAAAAAGTCAAAAAGAAAACCATTTGGCGATATTTGTGCCGAAATTTCTTTTTGATTTTTACCGTCCAAAGCATCGTCAATTTTAACCGCTTTTCTAAAAATATCGATTTGCTTTGGCGAATCGATATAAAATATTGGGCGCTGCGGATTTGCTTTGCGCGCCGCCTCAATCACATAATTAGCGCACACGCCAGATCTATTTTTTTGCACAACAAACAAAGATGGCTACTTGCTTCGCAAAAAAAGCTGAGGAAGTGCTTCTGGCGCAAGCTGCTCAAGCTCTTCACTTTTTGATGACGCAATAAAATTTTCAAATTTTTCTAAAATTGATTTTGGGGCAGTGTTTTGCGAATTCGATAATTGCAGCTCAGACGATAAAGAGTTATCTGCATGCGTTTTGGCAGCAACAGCGCCAGCGCCAGAATCAGCAACCCTTGCAGTTCTTTTTCTAAAATTAGCTATAGCAGATCT
>CAYPUN010000091.1:0-6007 GCA_964413985.1 uncultured Rickettsia sp.
CCCCGCTTAGCTTTTTTTAAACCGACGAGGTTTAAAAAAAGGTTGCCGTAGGGGCCGTGCAACATACCAAGCTCGCTCTTCAAATCAAAATATAACAATCACTTTTTTAATGATGTTAATGTAAACAATGTAAAAAAATGCCGGCTTTTCTGTTGACAGGAAAGCCGGCGAACCCCGATAATTTTACTTACACTAAGCAGCTACTGCCACTTCAGTGAATTCAAAATTATCATTAGCAAAGTTGTCGTTTGCGTTTATTGTTTTTGAACGGATGCCTTCAAGGCTTGCGCCTCTAGAGCCAGCAGTATCTCAACTGAGCGAAATCGATCCTTTTATTATGCATGTCGAAGTTTGGTCACCCCCTTAGAGATATTGCCAGAGATATTGCCAAAAAACCTTAAAATAAGGGCTTTTGGAATATCCCTTTTGCAATCTATGGTGGAGGTGTCGGGTACTGCCCCCGAGTCCATGTCCACCTATTTTGAATCAAGTTTATCGCTATAGCCAACTTCTTAACGAAGAAGACACTACAAATATAGTGATTTAAATTAAATTTACAAGGGGTAGTTGGAGGGTTTGTTTGGTGGCCGCAAAGCGTGTCAACTGAGGAGTCAATTGGGGCTAGACTTTTAAATTGGCGTCTTTTAAAGTCGCCGCCCTCGCACAACCGCTTTAACATAAACAAATTTGGAAATGTCGTTAACAAAAAAAGAAGAAGCAATTTTGAAATCAATTTTTGTTGCGTCGCGAAATAATCCTAAAAAACCAGAATTTCCGCCGCAAAATCCAAAATTTCCAGCAACGCCAACTTATAAAATTTCGGTGCCAAATTTTTCTAATGTTTGGATAAAAGATGAAAGTGTTAATGAAACCGGCACGCATAAAGATCGCATGGCGTGGGAAATTATTGTCGCTTATAAAGGATTTTTAAATGCGAAGAAAAATGGTGTGATAAAAAAATTGCCGGCACTTTCTATTATCAGCTCTGGATCTGCGGCCATGGCCATTCAAACTCAGCTCAAAAAATATAAATTGCCAAATTTGCATGTGTTGATGGATAAAAAAACTGATGCAAAAATTGTCGATGGTTTAAAAAAAGTTGGTTGTAAAATTTTCTTGAAAGACCTTGATAATCAAGCGCTCGATTGGCAAAAAATTCTGGCTTTAACCGACAATGAAGATGGTTTTGATATCACTTCTAACAAAGCGTTTTTTAGTAATTTTTATGATTGGATGAGCTATGAAATTGTGAACGCTAATGCCGATTTTATCTTTGTGCCATTTGGCACGGGGCAGCTTTATGAAAATATTATGAGCGTGGTAAAAAACGAATTGACCAATCCCCGCAAAGATCCACGCTTTCTTGGCAAGAAAAAAATATTGCAAAATGCTTCGATTTTGGGGGCCAATACAAAAAACAAAAACAGCAAAGCAACCAAGCTTTATGCGCCTTTTCTGCCTTTCACCGATTATTCTTCGCAGTGGATAAAATTTTATCGCCACACCAATTTGACAGGGCAACTTACGCAGGTTTATGATGTGCAGGAAAAGTTTTTGGATCAGGCAATTGAGTTGGCGTTGGCGCAAAAAATCAACTGCGAGCCCTCTGCCATAGCCAGTTTGGGGCTTTTGCTGCAAATGCAAAATAAAATTCCCCGCGATAAGAAAATTTTGATTGTGAGCACGGGCAAAAGTTGCGGTGATTTTGATTTGTAAGTTTTTTACAAAGATTGATAAGGCTCTCAGCACTTGGCGCTGCAGTGCTTACAATTGCCTATTGATATTGCGCAAAACCAATTTTATCCGCGCGCTAGCTTGCTATAATCTTCCATCAAGCCCAAAGTGATCGGGCTGATTTGAGGATATTTGTATTTATCGTCAATCTCGCCAACGCGCGTCACTTCTGCGGCGCTGCCGGTTATGAAGACATCAACCGCATCAGCAAGTTCTTCTGGTTTAATGTGGCGCTCAACAACCTTCAAGCCCTTGGCACGCGCCAATTCTATCACCGTGAGGCGTGTGATGCCGTTTAAAAAGCAATCTGGAAGCGGAGTGTGAATCTCTCCATTTTTCATCACAAGGAACAAATTTGCACCTGTTGCTTCAGCGAGGAAGCCACGATAATCAAGCATCAACGCATCGTTATAACCTTCTCTTTCCGCTTCGTGTTTGCTGATGGTGCAAATCATATAAAGCCCCGCGGCCTTTGCTGCAACTGGTGCGGTTTCTGGTGATGGGCGGCGATATTTGGCGAATTTTAATCTCAATCCAGCGCGGCGAGCCTCGTCAGAGTAATATGAAGGCCATGCCCAGCAAGCAATTGCCATGTGAATTTTTGTTTTTTGCGCCGAAATCGCCATCTGTTCCGAGCCGCGCCACGCAAAGGCGCGGATATAGCCATCAACAATTTTTTGCTTCAAAACTAATTCTTTTTTTACCTCATCAATTTGCGCCGCAGAATATGGCAATTCAAAGCCAAGCATGCCCGCAGAACGGTGCAAGCGCTCGCTATGTTCCGTTGATTTGAAAATTTTGTGATTATAAACACGCTCGCCTTCAAACACGCAAGAGGCATAATGCAAACCGTGGCTGAGCACGTGCAGCTTGGCTTCGCGCCACTGAACAAATTTTCCATCTTGCCAGATGAGGCCGTCGCGTTGATCAAAAGGGAGTAGTTCTTGCATAAAATTATTTTTTTAATGGTCTTTAGAATAAAAAAATTTTATCCTAACTCAACATTAAAAACAACGAAATTTTATCTATGCTCAACAAATTTATGGCTGCGGCCCTAGATCAGGCAAGGATCGCCGCCAAAAAAGACGAAGTGCCAATTGGCGCCGTGATAGTTTGCAACCAAGAAATTATCGCCGCCACCCACAATCAAAACCGCGAATTGTCTGATCCCACAGCCCATGCCGAAATTTTAGCTTTGCGCGAAGCCGCCGCCAAAAAAAACTCTCCACGCTTGGATGATTGCGATTTATATATCACGCTAGAACCATGCACCATGTGCGCCGCCGCCATCTCGCTGGCAAGAATTCGCAATGTTTTTTATGCCTGCGGCGATTCAAAATTTGGCGCCGTTGAAAATGGCGCGAATTTTTTTAACAGCAAATCTTGTCATCACAAACCAGAAATTTATTCAGGAATCAACGAGGAAGAATCGAGAGGATTGTTGCAAGAATTTTTCACAAAAAAGAGATAGAGCAGAAAAAATTATTTCTGCTCCACATCAGCCGCAACGCGAACCTTGATCATCTTGTCAGGATTGTTGACGCGGCCACTTTGCCCCTCACCTTTTTTGATTTGATCCACCAGCTCCATCCCTTGCACCACGCGGCCCCAGATTGTATAGCCGCTGTCAAGAAAACGTGAATCTGCCGTAACAATAAAAAATTGGCTATTCGCACTGTCTGGGCTAGCCGCGCGCGCCATCGAAACTGCGCCGCGAATGTGAGGTTCATCCGAAAATTCCGCCTTCAAGTTTGGCAAATTGCTGCCGCCAGTTCCTGTGCCTGTAGGGTCGCCAGTTTGTGCCATAAATCCATCAATCACGCGATGAAAAACCACACCATCATAGAACCCGCGTCTGGCAAGGGTTTTGATGCGCTCAACATGTTTTGGCGCAATTTGTGGAAGCAACTCAATCACAACGCGACCATTTTTTAAATCGATATAAAGGAAGTTTTCAAGATCGCGGGCGCGCCATTTGTTTTGCGCTTCGGCAGTTGTCATAAAAGAAAAAATTAAAGTTAAAAATAGAGCTAATCTAAGAAATAATTTCATGTTATTTTAGCAATAGATCGTTATTATAGATACAAATTAAACTATCTGCAAGCCTTAGAGTGAGCTGTCTTTCAACTGTTGGCAACACCACATAATTGTCGCGAATGATATAGCTTAATTGATGTTCAGAGCCAAAGGCGTCTACAGAATTGATGGTTGGCACGATCAAATTGTCGTTGGCAAATTGCATGATTGTTTCTGTGCCATTGTCATAAACCTTGAGCGGCAAGATGTTGTCCGACTTGCCTGCCAAGCTATAGTTGAAATTTAACTCCAAGCCGCCAGCGTTTCTGTGCAGCGCCAAAACGTTTGGCTTGTTGCCAGAATCGTCAACTCGAATTTGTGGAAATGCGCCGCGAATTGCTGGCTTTTGTTGTTTTGGAGCGCCTGCCGGCACAGCAACCGCAAGGGCTGGCGGAATCGGCAACGGCTGTCCAATTTGTGGATAAAAAAAGCGCACCGTATAAACCAACTCTTCATCGGCCTTGCCGTTATATTCGCCAGAGCGAATGTCAAAGTGATATGTGCGTTTGCTGGTGATGATCGTCATGTTGGTGTGCGCCGCAACCTCAAGCGGACGAATAAACAAGCGCTTTCCAGCTGGCGTGATGCGCCATGCAAAAGCTTCACCAATTGAGATCATTTCAATTTCTTCGTTGTCGGCAAATTCAATAAATGATTGATAGCCATAATAAAATTTCAATTCATAAACTTCGTTTGGATTGAAAACCAAAGTTCTGATGCGAGAATCGGTTGTGGTTGCAACCAGCTGCGCCAACGATTGCGAGGCTGTCAAAAATGTTGCAGCAACAAAAATTGACGCTGTCAAAAAAATATTTTGGAGAAATTTTTTCGTAATAAATTTCATCAAATTAATAGTTGAATATTTCATCCGCAATCAGATATTTGTTGACCTGAAAGCCAAGCGGATTGATTAATCTTTCTTCCAAACTCAAATCTAAATCTGCAAAATAAAAACCCATTGTGATGATTTCGTCCTTCAAAACTGGATCGAAACCTTCGCGGTCAATCTGGCGCACCACGCGGATTTGCGCGATATTTGCTTCTGGAAATTGTACTGATTTTATACGCACATCAATTGAAGAATTTGGCCCCAACTCTTTTGGATTTATACGATTTTTGAAATCGTTATATATCCCCGGAGACGAGAAAAGACGCACCTTCTGCGCCTCTGTCTTATAAGTTTTTGGATCATAGGCACTTGCTGCATGCACAAATTGATTGATGAAATATTTGCGAATCATTTGATCGCCCGTGAAGCGCTGCGCTGTAAGCTGCTCAACAATTGTTGGCACTCCGGTTTTTTCTTCAATTTCAATCACATATGGCTCAAGCGATTTTGACGACATCACGTTTTTTACAAACACCACGGCAACAGCAACAGCAAGCATCGACACCATAGTGAAGATCAACAAAATGTTGCGCTGCACCAAAACCATTTGATAGCGATTAGCATACCAACTTTTTATTTTTGGATTCGTTTTTTTCACTGCCGCATTTGACGCCGCGGCCTTCGCTGGTGCTGTTTTTGCTGTCTCTGGCATGCTTGAAATATTGGCTTAGCTAATGTCGAATTATATATTTAATATTATTTTGATCTTGGCTTATGTGTGGCTATGTGCTCGGCCATGTATTTGGCTGCTCCAAGCGGTGGCTCAGTCGCTGCCAAACACATGGCCGAGCACATAGCCACACATAAGCCAAGATCAAAATAATATTAAATATATAATCATTAAATAATTAGTAAATAACTTGATTAGTAATATCAAGATGTTTTAAATAATTACAACAAAAATTAACCAAACTACAACACAATGAGTTTTTTAGATCAAGGACGGATCCCGTTTTCGCAAAGAATAAAAGAGTTAAATTGGAATTTAATCTATCTGGTGCTAGCCCTCACCACTCTTGGCTTCTTGATGCTTTATTCTGCC
This sequence comes from uncultured Rickettsia sp., assembly GCA_964413985.1. GTDB lineage: Bacteria > Pseudomonadota > Alphaproteobacteria > Rickettsiales > UBA1997 > CAMCFD01. The sequence continues at coordinate 5,742 of CAYPUN010000091.1, forward strand.
GGTGGTGGACATTTTCGACCATGGTTGATTCGTCAATTATTTTTCTTTGCGATATTTTTTCCGGTGATGATTTTTATCGCAATTGTTGAAATAAAAATTTGGTTTAAAACCGCATATTTTGCTTATGCTTTTGCGTTGATGTTGGTGATAATCGTTGATATTGCTGGTCACAACGCACTTGGTGCAACGCGTTGGTTCAAAATTGGACCACTCACAATTCAGCCATCAGAAATTATGAAAACCACGATGGTGCTTGCTTTGGCGCG
>CAYPUN010000092.1:0-3925 GCA_964413985.1 uncultured Rickettsia sp.
TTTTTGCGCCGCTAATCGCTGCAATCTCTCCCGCTGCAATTGCCGTTCATCTGCTGCAGTGATTGACGCTTCTGCTACAGTGATTGACGCTGAAGTTGTCGTTTTCGTCACCACTAGAGCTGGAACAACCGTCAGAACTTCTGGCGCAGCTTGTTGCGGTTGAGGATTTTCTGACGCAGCATTATTTGCCGACAAAGGTTGCTCTGGCCAAGCTTGTCGAGGCGTCGCAGGCCTTGAATCAGTGTCAGTCGTCGCGGGAGCTTGACCTGCAACTGGAGCTGGAGCAACCTGCCCCTGAGGCGCTGGAACAGCCTGCCTTGGCGGCGCAATAAATAGATTGCGAAGACCGCGAAAAAAAGATCGCAAGCTCCAGCGACTTCCTTGCGCAACCTCTGGGGCTGGGGCTGGGGCTGGGACTTGAAATGACTCTGGACCAACTCGATTTCCCCTTCCTTCTCTCGACATAATTATCCAATATTAAAATGATATAGATTGATGTTGTGTTTTTTGCACTTCACCAACAACAGCTCTTGCTGCACCAGCCGCTGCTACAGCCGATGGCGCATCATGCCCTTTTTCTTTAGGAACAAGACTATCTCTCAAAATCGACGCATTCTTCACAATAAAATCTTCAATATCTTTCGCCGATTCATAAAATCCATTTTTAGTAACAACCAGATCGCCTTTTTCGTCACGCTCATACTCCTTCAAATCTTTATCTTGCGCGATAGATTGCACCTCCAGCCTTTCTAGCATTTTTAGCGTTGCAAAATTTTCAATTGCCTGCAAAGCATCGTCCCCATCATAAATGCCATAAATGGCCTGATAGATTTTTTCACATGAAATTTTAGATTCATCTGGAGCAATCCCAATCATTTTGCATAAAAGTGGGTACACAAAATTCTGCCCTTTATTTTCTGTTGTAAATCTTGCCAATCCCTTTATAAAACCAGATGGATTGAGATCTCCATTTGCAACTATAGCATTATTGAATATGCTATAATTCGCACTATGATCCACATCACCACCTCTTCCACGGTCACCATTAAGCTCTTGAAAAACCGTTGTTTCATAAAATCCATACATAATTGCCGCCACCTCGTCCTTGATTAAAGCTCGATTTGAAGCGCGGCTGAACACCGATCCCAAATTGCCGTGACAACCGTCTTTTAAGGATGGAGCAATTTCTTCACAAAATGTTGCAACGCCGTTTTCCGTTCTACAAAGCAAATGGAAGAATCGATTTCTGTTTACATTGAATACTGTGGCGAGTTTTTCTTGCGAATTTTGACTTAAATCACCAACATTAACTCCTGCAATTTGCGAGCAAAATTCGCCGATTTTTTTGTGCATTGCTGGCGTCAAAGCTTCTGGAAATTTTAACAATTCACGAAATTTTTCGTTTAATTCTTCGCGGCCTCGCTCATCACTCTCTCTTTGCCCCTCTTCAGAATACTGCCCCTCTGGAAATTTTATTTGTAACTTTTCAATTTCCTCTGCAGTTGGAGTTGGTGCGGCAGCCACCTTTCCAGCAAGTGCAAATCCTAAAGATGATGCTGGATATCGCTCTCTGGCTTCATTAGCAGTGTCTTTATATCGTTGCAAAATTTGCTTGCGCTGCGAACTTATTATTGCACCATCTTCAAAATATATCGTTGCCAATTTTGACCGATGCTTTGGCTTGATTGCTTGGATAAGGCTGTCGTGACTATTCTTAAAAACAGTATATTTTATGATTGCTTCGCAAGAATATTGATCGATGTTTTTTTGATCGCTTGGCGCAAAATTTTGTCTTATGAAACTCTCTTCAAAAACATCTGAGGGCTTTAAAGTTTTGAATTGATGCAAGCCTCCCAAACTTTCATTGTAAAAATCTTTGCTGGTTTTTATAAGATCGATTGCTGCAAAATTTGACAAAATCCCATTTGCTGTTAAGACGCCAACAAATTCTTGACGCCTTGCTTTAGAGGACGAGGCTATAAAAATTTCTTTAATCAATTCTTTGTTATTTGCCAAATAAACTGCAAAACCGCCATCTTCTCTAAAAGCCGCAGAATAGACATCTCTCAATTTAAACGATTCATATCGCGCCAAATATTTTGTATTTTTTAGAAATTTGTTATAATCTTTTGTTCTAAAAATAATCATAAGAGCATCGGAGGCAACATCTACCTGCGCGCCCAAACCGCCATCTTGGTTAGGAATTTGCTCAATAATATGATCTACTAAAGCTGGATTTTTTGCTAAGAAAGCGCTATTAACTTCGCCTAAATATTTCCCGATAGCCCCAGCATTGCCATTGCGACATAATCTAAGAAATGCCGTTGATTTTTTTATTAATTTATCCAAATTGTCCGCGGTGAAATATTGCGAATCCATGTCTCGCAAATAAAATCGTGCAAATGAATCAAACTCACTGACAAAGCTTTCAGAAAAACGATGAATCTTGCTTTGAAAATCTTCTTTTCCATATATCAGAAACCAACTGTTCCTCTCGCCTTCCGACAAAAGTCGAGTAACAAGCTGTGGTTTTTGTGCAAATGTTTCTGGAAAGTTGAATAATATAGGAAAGTTAAATTTTGCAAGATGGTTGTCTTTTCTTGGCTTGCGATCAATATCTTGATCAAAATAAAAGGTTTGTTCGTTTATAGAAGCGAACAAAGCCGAGACCTGCTCAAATTGACTCTCTTTCAGCAAGTGCTCGCCATCTTCTTGAACAAATAAATTAAAGACCTCGGAAAAATCTTGCCCTATGCGGCCCGATAACCTCCAATACGGCAAAAACACTTTACGCCTAACATCTGGCAACAACTCTGGATTGAGGGCAACGATGTGGCCATAAAATTTATAAGCCTCAGAGCTAGGAACTTTGAGAGATTTATACAAAAACTCCCTACAAATACTCTCAGCAAAATCTAAAAACTCTATCGCTCTATCTTTTGCCTTCTCATCGCGAGAAAAAAGCTTAAAATCTCTTCTCAATATTTTAGAAAGATTTTTATAAATTAAATCACTAAATTTAGAATCCTTGAGATTAAGTTGACTATTGTCACGCAAATATTCTATAACCTTCTTGACATGCTCAAACGGTGCGGACAGCAAGCTGTTGGCAAGTGGCTCTAGGTCATCTTTCTTGATATTGATAGGGTTATGTTTAAGAAAATCGTCATCAAGTATTATGCTAGTTCCGTTTTCAAGATAAAGTATCGCAAATTTTGCTCTGTGCTCTTTTTTGATTTGCTGCGTCAATATTTGATCGCCAAACTTAAATGAGATATATTCGATAATTTCTTTGCAAGAATATTTATCGATGTTTTTTTGACCGCTTGGATCAAAATTTTGCCTTATAAAACTCTTTTCAAAAACCTCCGAAGGCTTTAAATCTCTAAATTGAGGCAACTCTCCTAAATTTTTATCGTAGAAATCTTGATTGGTTTTTATAAGATCTATTGCTTTCAAATTTGACAAAACGCCATTTTCTACCAATGCGCTGACAAATTCTTGACGCCTTGCTTTAGTTGGCAAAGATGTAAAAATGTCTCGAATTGCGCTTTGATAATCAGCTAAATAACGCGCACAATTAGGGTCTCGCTCACAAGCCTCAGAGATAATATTGCCCAATTGGAAAGACTCCTCTGAAGCTAAAGATTTTGCGGTTTCTAGAAATTTATCATATTTTCTTTGCTGCAAAATAGCGACAAGAGCCTTGGAAATAAGATTCACTCGCCCTCGCTGCACATCAGGTGACCTATGAGAAACTTTTTCAACAATATGTTCAGCTAAAGATGGATTTTTATCCAAGAAAGTATCGCAAACTGAGATTAGGCTGAGCTCCATAGGAACAGAACCATGGCCAAAAAATAAACTGAGCGCCGAAATTGATTTTTTTATAAATTTATTGAAATTGTCGCTAGTGAAAAATTTG
>CAYPUN010000092.1:3935-5991 GCA_964413985.1 uncultured Rickettsia sp.
CAAGATTGCATTTTAGTAGCATTTCCATAGATGAAAATGGCGAATTTTCATTGCTGCTACTAGGCGTAGAAAAATATTTTCTAACCTCCGCTAAGCACTGTTCATGTCCAACAGCAGCACTTCGCTCTATTGTTTGCTTATAAGGCTGCCTAGCAAATTTGGCAACTAACTCTGGATTTTCTAAAAATATATCAGCAAAGTGAAAAAATAATGGGTAGCAAAAAGTTTCGACATCTTTGCTGGATTTATAAAGATTATCAAAAAGTTTAGTCGCTCGTTCCAATCGACTTTCATCAAAAAAAATTGCGCCATACTTTAGCGCCAAAGAATTAAAAATTGCAGGAAAGCAATTCCTTACAGTTGAGTGTTGCTCACCTTTTGAATTTGGAAGACTTATTGAACTATTTGGAATCGCTTGCAATAGCTCTGGATTTACAGCAATAACGCCACTATAAAACTCGGATAGATCTTTAGTATCCCAATCTCTCTCGGATAAGTTTCGTGATTCTTCAATAAAATCTAAAAATTCTTTTGCTTTAGCTTTATCATCACTTTTTTGAGAAAATAACTCACAATCTCTTTCTAATATTTTAGAAAGATGTCGGGCGGCCCATCCGGTAAAACCCCCCTCAAGGTCAATATTTTTTGTTATTAAAAATTTTGCAACTTTTTTAATAGTTGCAAATGATATTAGGCTTTTATTAGAAAAAATATCAGAAATGCTGCGTAAAAACTTATATTCACCGCCAGTTTCATTAAAAATAAATTGCAGAAAATCATCATTAACTTCTCTTTGCGTAAATTTCATGTTACTTACAAATCTTTCACGCAAATTTTTAAAATTATATTTCAAATTCTCATTTTTCTTAACAACAGCTTGCTCAAGCTTTTCTAGTTTCTTAAAATTTTCTCGCGTAAAAAAAGCCTTAACTTCCTCGCTGCCATGTTGCAATTGCGAATCATCCAACACCCCGAATAAGGCTTGTGCAGCCCTAAGAGCCTCTGTGACATCAGGATAATAATCGCCAGTTGCAATATGTCCAAGAAGTTGCCCTGATTCCAAAAACTCTTCAGCTTGAACTCGCCAAGAATTATTTTGAAAACTCCTCAAATGATTGTCGAGCCCATTTTCCATCGCCCTTCCTGCTGTGTCCGAATCAAAAACAACAACAACGTTTTTATCAAATGGTATTTCAGCACCGTTTTCCTTAATTTTGTTAAAAAAACCAATAATAAATTCTGCGCGATAACATGATATTGACCCACTAAATTGAATTGCCCAAGGGAGATTGTCACTGGTAAATAAATCTTCTTGTTTTAAATCAAAAACTTTTGCAACCATTCTTAAATTTTCGATTGTTTTATCGAAATGGAATGATAATTCTTCAGGGTTGAAGTCGATATTTTTCTTTTCTGCGCCATAACGCAAAAAAGCTGAAACTGCAAATTGGTGCATCCCTTCAACAACATCGCGATGATTGGATTGAATAATTTCGATTAACTCTTTAAAGTTTTCTAAAGTAAAAAAAATGTCACCATGTTCTTCAAGAACAGCTTCGAATTGTTGCTGTAAATTCCGCTTATTCTTTTCAGAAGAAGGCTTAAGCGCATCTTTTAACTTCTGCAAAAATATAGAATTATCTTTGGCGAGTTTTGCGATAAGTTCAGCTTGGGCTTGGGCTTGGGCTTGGGCCTTAGCCTGAGCTTCGGCTTCGGCTTGGGCTTGGGCTGCAACTCTGGCCTTCGATCTTTGCGCCTCAGCTTTTTGCGCCGCTAATCGCTGCAATCTCTCCCGCTGCAATTGCCGTTCATCTTCTGCTTGCCGCAATCTCTCCCGCTGCAATTGCTGTTCATCTTCTGCAGTGATTGGCGCTGGAGTTGTCGTTGCCGGCACTGCTGGAGCTGACGCAACAAGTATAGCTTCTGGCGCGGCTTGTCGCGATTGAGGATTTGCAGATGAGGCATTATTTGCCGACAAAGGTTGCTCTGCCCAAGCTTGTTGAGGCGTCGCAGGCCTTGAATCAGTGTCAGTCGTCGCGGGAGCTTGACCTGCAAC
>CAYPUN010000093.1:0-1203 GCA_964413985.1 uncultured Rickettsia sp.
GGTTGTTGGCAAACCAATTTTGATTGAGGGGCAAAAATTTCGTCAAGATGATGAGACAACAGATCTCACAATAAACGAATTGGCGATGGCGGCGCCGAAATTTCGCACAGAATCATCTGATTCAGATGGGGCTGATATAAACACTGCGCGCTATCTTTTTTATACCGCATTTAACGGCTTTTCAACTTGCAGAGATCGAGCTGGCGCCGGCAAAAAAGTTGTGATTCGCTCTGGATTGTGGGGGGCTGGCTCTTTTAAAAATTCTCCTTTTGTTTCACTTGCTATGCAAATTTTTGCAGCAAAAGCTGCGGGAGTCGAGATTGTTTTTACGGATAGCTTTGATCAGCACTCTTTGAGATTTTTTAAAGCACATGTTTTAAAAATTGTTAATGATGCATTGGCGGCAAATACTGGCTTTGAAGAAAAAATAACTACATTTCTTACAAATCTTCATACTCTTGCCAAAACTAATAAGGATATTGGGACGCATATTAAGGAGCGCTTTAAACTTAAAACAACAACGACCGCACCAATATCCAACAAAACTCAACCGCCAGAATACAAACAAAAACAAGCTCCAGATCCAGCTACAGCAGCGGGCGCAAAACCGCCTTCGTTTTTACAATTTTTTACAAACACAAGCACTCGAATCAATGAATTTACTTTTGATGAGATTTTGGCTCTTCCACATGATGGCGCTAATGGAAAAAATCTGGAGATGCAGCACAACTTTATTCAGCTTATTTTTCCATTGAAGGAGGCTGGCGTAGCAAACACAAATGCGCTTTTGAATGATGGCGATATAGCTGGGATTAAAAAATCTGACGCCGCCAAAAAAAACATAAAACGCGCTTTTGATCTTATGATGAATTTTTATGGAATCAACACTTCTGGCGACACATTCACAACGAAAGATGAAGCCAATATTCTCTCTTTTCCCGGAACATCAAAAGAGCATAACTATCCACGACTGACAAGAATTGTAAAAAGCTGCGCCATGCTTGGCCTTGAAGAAGAGGCGATAAAATTAAGGCACTATCTTACAAAAACTTTGCCTGAGGATATGCCAGACGTCAGCCCTGTCAGTGTTAGAATTTGGAAGACAACTTTGATTGATATGCCAGACATAGCGTCTAGAGCAAAAGAGTTATCGAAAAAATCCAAAAAAGTACTAAACATAATACGATAAATAAAAATAATACT
>CAYPUN010000093.1:1213-2990 GCA_964413985.1 uncultured Rickettsia sp.
AAAATTTGAGGTGGGAGGGGTTGCGACCAAGACAACAGTTGCAACTGCAACTGCACCCGCAACTACTACTACCGCTACTGCTACAGCGTCAACTACTAAACCAGCAAATGTCACCCCCCATACACCAGCTACAGCCAAAACTGCGACCACTCCAGCTCGTGCACCATTGCCAGCAACAGTTCCAGCACCAGTTCCAGCACCAGTTCCAGTTCCAGTTCCAGTTCCTGCGCCCGCACCAGTTCGAGCACCAACACCAATTGCAGCACCAACACATCACGACAATTTGGCAGAAAGAAGTGCAGCCAAAACACAAGTTGCAGAGATTGTTGATAAATATTTACAAAATCTAGGGACTATAACCACAGAAGAAAAATTCGTTGTGAAAGAATTTGAAAATGGCCTCGCCGCGCAAAAATCGCAAACGCGTCCAAGCGGTGCCTATCGCGGCATTGGAGTGCTTTCTGAGCTTGTTGAGGATGGTGCGGCTTTGTTGATAAAAGAGGTTTTTGCAAAAAATGTTGGGCGATTTAGAAAAGAATTTCCCCCGACCAAAGCTGGAGAGTCTTACAGCTATGGCGGTTATGAAGACAACGATAGATTAGAAGGGCAATTGATTTGTGAGGTTTATGACAATGCTGCTCACGGATGGAAAAAAATCTCCGACTTGACTCCACAACAAATTGCAACAATTTTCCATCATGGTGACAATATAGGATTTAAAAATCGAGATAATCAAGTTTTTGTCTGCGAAGTTAGGGTGCCATCAGTTTTTGTCACTAAAGATTGCGCCACCGCGTCCGCTGCAAAACAAACGCATTGGGGCGAGAAATTTTCTGCCGCAAAACATGGCCTTGAAGCTGTTGCTGGTGGCTGCCAAAAATCAGTTCAAGCAGCTATAGACAAAGGTTCGACACATTCTGTGTCGCTCGATTTTTAACATAAAATGAATTATAATCACTCTTTTCACGCTGGCAATTTTGCCGATGTTATCAAGCACTTAACTCTGATTTTGTTTTTGGAGGAATTGCAAAAAAATCACAAACAATTTTTGGTGATTGACACCCATGCAGGGCGCGGAAAATATGATCTTGAAAGCGGCGAAGCGCTCAGAACTGGCGAGGCTAAAAACGGCATTTTTGATTTTGTAAAAAACTCTGATCCCAATCATATTTTCTTCAAAAATTATTTTAAAATTTTAGCAAAAATCAACATTTGGAAAAATCCATTATTTAATGATGAGCGCTCGCATCTCAAGAACCACGGGCCTTTGCAGCAAACTGAAAAATTAAGATTTTATCCCGGATCGCCTTATATTATAAAATATTTTTTGCGCGACTCGGACAAGGCAATTTTTTGCGATATTCAAGAAAGCGAATTTGCGCTGCTTCGAAGAAATTTTGCTGGCAACAAAAAGACTGAATATTATAAAAAAGATGGTTTTGAGTTTTTGCAGCAAGTTTATGAAGCCAGAGACGGCAAGGTTCCAACGCTGATTTTGATTGATCCTGCTTTTGAAAAAAACAGCAGCTCGATCAGCTCTGATTATCAAAAAATTATTGCAACGTTAAAAAATATCAAAAATAATTTCGCCAATTCTGCTTGCATAATTTGGCACCCTATAATTAATAGAGAAAATGAGCAGCAAAATTTGCAAAAATTTTATGCTGATTTTCGCGCCCTGAATTTTGAAAATTCTAAGCATTTTATTTATAAGGACAAAGATTTGTCAAACAAGATGAGCTCGTGCGGGCTCTTTGTTATCAACGCTTCTAAGGAT
>CAYPUN010000093.1:3090-5987 GCA_964413985.1 uncultured Rickettsia sp.
GATTTGTTTTGCGTTGCACGCCACAAGGCTGATTTTATTGATTTGGTGACCAATGATCTTGATATTTTATTTGCCAATGAAAATGAAATTAAAGAACTTGTTGGTATTGAAAATATTGAAGAAAACAATTTCCAAAAATTGACAGATTTTTTTGCTAAAAATAAAAAATTATTAGCGGCAGTCACCAGAAGCGAAAAAGGTTGCATGATTTTTTCGGCGCAAAAACACTTGCCTTTTGCGGCTCACAAAATTGCGCAATTGGTTGACACCACTGGCGCGGGAGATTGCTTTGCTGCCGGATTTTTGTTTGGCGCGAACAATAATTTTGCTATTGAAAAATCTTCTGACTTAGCTAATTTGTTAGCTTCACGCATCATCCAAAAATTTGGTGCACGCTTTGACGAAACGGAGATTAAAGATGTTGTTTAACAAAAACGAACTGCTTGCGGCCCTTGAAAATCAGGCTCTCAAGCACAATTTAAAAAACGAAATTGTTGTCAATGAAGTTGTGATTGACAGCAGAAAATGCGCACCGCAAAAATTATTTTTTGCTTTGAAAGGCGAAAATAATGACGGCCATGATTTTTTGGAACAGGTTTTTGCAAATGGCTGCGAAGTCGCGCTGGTTCACGATGCAGAGCTGTTGACAAAATTTCCAAACCACAATTTGATTTTGGTTAAAAACACTTTTGATGCGCTTTATGAAGTTGCAAAATTTTCGCGCGCAAGATCAACGGCAAAAATCATCGCAATCACTGGCAGCGTAGGAAAAACAGGCACGAAGGAAATGTTGCGCGATGCGTTTTTGCAGGCTGGAAAAACTCACGCCACAATTGGCAATCTAAACAATCACTTTGGCGTGCCGCTCACTCTTTGCAACATGCCGCGCGACACTAAATTTGCGGTTCTTGAAATGGGCATGAATCACTTAAAAGAAATTGAGCCTTTGTCAAAACTGGCGCGGCCTCACATTGCGGTTATCACCACAATTGCGCCGGCACATATTGGCAATTTTAAAAATGAAAAAGAAATTGCATTAGCGAAATCTGAAATTTTTTCTGGCTTAGAGCCGCAAGGTTTTGCAATTATCAATCGCGATAACAAATATTATGATTTTCTAAAAAATCGCGCTCTTGAAGAAAATGTTGAAGCGCAAAATATTTTGAGTTTTGGGCAAAATGAAAAGAGTGATTATTGCTTGAAGGAAGAGGCTTCTCAGCCAATATCTGCAGGCGCTGATGATGTTATAAAAATTATTACAAAAATCACCGCTACAACAAAAAACCACGGCGAAATTTCTTATGAAATTGCCACAATTCATCACGCCACAATTATCAATTCTTTGATTGTTGTGGCCTGCCTTGATCTTGCGGTTCAAGCCCTCGCACCATCTTTAAAAATATTAGAAAATCTTGCCAGCGCCAAAGGTCGCGGCGAAATTATTGTCAGAAAAATTGATGGCAAAAATATCGTAATCATTGACGACAGCTACAACGCCAACGTTTTATCAATGAAGGCGGGGCTAGAATATTTGATGGCGCTCAAAAAAATTCTCCACAAAAAACGCGCAGTTGCAGCACTTGGCGACATGTTTGAGCTTGGCGAAAAATCGCAAGAATTTCATGATGAAACTTTAAAATTCGCTGATAATCTGGCAGTTGATTTTGTTTTTCTTGCCGGAAACGCAATGAAAAACTCTGCAAAAATTCTTAACAATAAATGTAAAACTTTTGACGATTCTGCGGCTTTGGCCCTTGAAATTAAAGGCTTGCTACAAGATGGCGATATTTTACTTATAAAAGGATCGCGCGGAATGAAAATGGAAAAAGCAATTGAGACTATAATATAATTTAAAAAATTTTTACCGTGCTCACAAATTTGTTGTTCGACAATCAAAATCTTTGGCTAAAATTTTTTGTCTGCTTTGCCAGCGCTTATATGTTCAGCTCGCTTGGCATCAAAGCTTTTATAAATTATATTCAAAACAAATCACTTTTTCGCCAGCCAATTCGCGAAGACGGCCCCCAAACGCATTTGCAAACAAAAAAGAACACGCCAACAATGGGTGGGTTTTTTATTGTCACCGCCACCATCCTCTCCACCCTACTCTTTCTTAACTTGAGCAACAGCTACATCTGGGTGATTTTGCTTGTCTTCACTTCATTCGCCCTCATCGGCCTTACAGACGACTTGCTGAAAGTGATTTACAAAAACCCCAACGGCTTTCGCGGCAGCTTCAAACTTGTCATTCAATTTGCCATCATCGGACTTGCAGTGGCGTGGCTTGGGCAGATCAATCCAATTCACACCGACAACAATATTTTTCTACCCATCCATCACGGCCACTCAATTGTGATTGGCGGCGCACTTTATATTTTGTTCATCACCTTCGTCATCGTCGGCTCTTCAAACGCCGTCAATTTGACCGACGGGCTCGATGGCCTTGTCAGCGTTCCCGCAATCATAAATTTAATCTGCCTTGGCGCCTTGATTTATATGGTTTCCGACCTTGCATCTTCAGAAAAATTTTCATTGCCTTATATCAAAAATTCTGGCGAATTAATATTTTTCTGCGCTGCACTCATTGGCGCAATTGTTGGATTTTTGCAATTTAATTTGAAGCCCGCAAAAATTTTTATGGGCGATGTTGGCAGCTTGGCAATCGGCTCCGCTCTAGGCTTGATCGCTGCCATCATCAAACAAGAATTTATATTTTTCATCATCTCCTTATTGTTTGTGATCGAAGCAACATCCGTAATTTTGCAAGTTGGCTCATATAAATTGCGCAAAAAAAGAATCTTCTTAATGGCACCAATTCATCATCATTTTGAAAAGAAAGGCTGGAGCGAAGTGCGCGTGGTGCGCAGCTTCTGGGCCTTTGCGCTGCTATGTGCAAT
>CAYPUN010000094.1:0-1957 GCA_964413985.1 uncultured Rickettsia sp.
CTTGGATGGAATGCCACAAATAGGAGCGAAAGAATTGGAAAGCTTTATGTTGAATGGCGATGATTTTAATATTCTTTCAGGCAGAGAATTTTGTAAGGGAACGAAGCGCTTTGGCAAAAACGAAGTTTATATCGAGCTTCTTAGGGTTGCGATCGTAGAACACGCGTCAATAGATTTGGTTAGGAATCTGCTGGGAAAAATTGACAAGTTCAGCGCGGCAGAATTGCTAACAGAATCACTACACCAATCCGCCCCTTATTATCCAGAGGCAACGGAATTGCTGTTAGAGAAATTTCCAAAAATTATAAATGTGCAAAATGAATTTGGCAAAACTGCTTTGATTTATGCTGCTCAATATAGAAATAAAAAATCTTTAGAAATACTTTTAAGTCATGGGGCCGATGTTAATATTTCTACTTTTAAAGTTTTGGAAGATTATGATGGGAGGTTTGACATAAGAACCCATAAGCGCACTCCCCTTATGTATGCGGCATGGTATGGCGATTTGGAGATTATTGAAATTCTTCTTAAGGCTGGGGCAAATAAAAAAGTCAAAGATTCTGATGGCAATGCAGCTTTTGATTATCTTGATAGCAATAAAAATTTGAATGCTGGAGAAATTGATCAAGGTAAAAAATTGTTAAAAAATTTGGAAACAATTGATGAAAAAGAATGTTTAGTTCTTAACGATCAAAGTTACAGCCGAAATAACTCACTTGCACAAATATCAAAACTAAAACAAGTGATTGAATTTAGAAAATTATTATACGATCAAGGCAAGATGGATAAAGTTTCTCTGGTTTTTTTTCGCAATGGGACAAGGTATTTTAAAAATAAATGTTTTAGTGCGATTCGCGCAGAAGAAAATCATAAGACGCATTTGGTTTTTTGGAAATCTTTTTTAGTTGAGATTGGCGGGGATGAGGTTTATGAGGAAGATATTAGTGACGATTCTTATAAAAAAATTAAATAATTTATGAAAATATCAAAAAATGCTAGACGCCAAAATCATATCAAAATTTTTGTATATGTCGCCTTATTCTGCTTATTATTTTCTAAAAATAGTTTAGCGTTTGAAAATGGCAAATATATACCGTCTGATATTGATGCAACGGTTTTGAATAACACGAAATCTTTGTCGGATATAATGCCAAAGCCATTGAAAGGCAAAATGAATCAGCCTGCTTTTTATAAATATAAATTTTCTGTTATTTATGAGGGTGAGACAAGATCGATTTCTCAAGACAATTTGGAAGGACTTAAATTTTTTGAGAAAACTTATAAAGATTTGAATCCAAAACTTAGCGAAATATCGCAACATGAGGTTTTGATAAAATCTGCAAAAGGAGTAAAATATTGGCTTCCGATACAAGATATTTTGATAGAACCGTTTAAAAATGAAGTTAAAAAGGGTCAAGTTTTTGATGTTTATGTTCTTAATCCTTATAATTCTTTGAATGTTGATGGTTCGGGGTTTTCTGTTTTTTTGATTAGTGATTTTAGTGCGAAAAATGGTGATTAATAGGGGGGTGATGTTTAAAATAATGAATGGATTTATGGCGGTTGAAAATTATGATTATTTTTTTGATGTTTTTGGCGCTAGATCCAATAGAGAGAAGAGTATGAAGAGTATTACTCTTGCTAAAATTGGTTATATAATTTTATTGACAATTTTACGTAAAAAATTATTATTATTTAGGTTGATAAAAACACTACAAACGAAACTTGGTTTTATGTTCATTTCTGAATTCTTTTCCGCGCTTACCTTCTCACGTTTTTCTGGCAATTATAATTTTCGTTGTTTAAAAAAATTTCTTAATTTGAAAGATTTGCCGATTGTAGCAAAGTTGCATGAAAAAGAATTTAAAGCGCCCAAAATATTTATAAAAAAAATGCCGAGACCTACGAAGAGTGGCAAGGAGGTTCCTGATATGAGGGATATTAACAAAATTACTAA
>CAYPUN010000094.1:2057-5895 GCA_964413985.1 uncultured Rickettsia sp.
CTACGAAGAGTGGCAAGGAGGTTCCTGATATGAGGGATATTAACAAAATTACTAAAACTAGTTTATGAGAAATTTTTTGCGGATGATTTTTGTTTTTATATTTTTGGCCAGCAATTCTTATGCAATGCCAAGCAGCAATTCTTCTCCAGCGCCAAGCATTTCTGATGTGATTTTTTCTCCATTTAAAATTATTGCAAAACCATATATTTGGTGGAGATATGGTTATGAAAATAAGGTTGATGAATATAAAGTGGAAATTACTTATAATCTTGAGTTTGATGGAGAGCCAATTGTAATTAAAAAAGCAATTGCTTGCGAAATCTATGAAGGGGTTTTTAGGTCCGATAGAGATGGCGTTAGAAAGCCGACCAGAAGGGTTGAAGAGAGTGTTAATCAAATTTTATATAAGGTTGAAAAAACTGGAGAGATTTTGATATTAACCGTTCCAGGGCACTGCGTGGTTGATAAGGCTTATAAAGTCGAGAAGGATAATGATGGGAAGGAGAGGATTGTTGGGGTGGAGAACGAGACTCGGGGTTTTGAAAAATTTAGCGACAAAGTAATTATGTCATTAGCTATAGTAAAGTTTTGCAAAGAAAATTCAGATCAAATTGATAGAATTGAAAAAGTAATTTCTCCTCAATATTACGAATTGCCAAACGCCCGAATTAAACTTAAATCCTACAACACCACAACGGATACAAAATTAGAAATTGTTGACCCAAAAATAGAAAGTAGATTTTCTTGGATTGATGGTAAATTAAATTTTGAAAAAGGTAATGATTGGGGTTTTTATAAAGATGAAGATAAAGGAGTTTATGCGGCATTTGGAGTGCTGAAATATCCAAAAGAAATTTGGTCAAGGATTCCACTTGTTAACAATTTCATAGCTAGGTTAGAAAAAACAGATTCGGAAATTATTTATATTGACGATAAAAATAGCAATTGGGAACGGGAAAATTATGCAGAGGTGTTTGAGGAAATTAAAAAATTATCAAGAGGCCCAAATGAGGAAACGCTGTCTGACCACATAGGAAGCTATGGAATCAATGAACTTAGCTCATCAATTGCAAGATCTATAGGTCAGAGTACTGACATACTTGAAAAAAACGCTAAAGGAACACTTTCTGCAAAAAAAAATAAAGAAAAAGAATGGGAAGAATTAGTTAAAAAATCAAACTTTAGAAACTATTATCACCCATTCTTTTTTGATGAGAAAACGGGCATTTGGGAAGAAGATGTGGATGCTAAAGGGTTGTTGGTAATGCAAAAAATTAATGATCCACAATCAATTGAAATAGCGCAGAAGAGCTATAATTTTGAAAGGTACGGATGGAATATAAAGGCAAAAATTAATCAAAACATTTACAAAAAAAATAAATTTTTGATTTATGACGCAAAAACTAAAGTTCTTACAGTCGCGAAATACAATGCAGCAATTTACCTAAAATAATTCTCAACTACAAAACAATTAATTTATGACAAACAATATATCAAATCTTGACCTCTTGGAATTAAGCAGCCAAGCCTATAATGGCAACAACGCCTCTAGCCAACCACTTCAGGATAATCCTCAATATCAAAAAATAGATATTGATTTAAAAGATTTTAGCAACGATTTTTCAGCTACGGCTTATTATGACCAAGCGAACAATAAGCTTATAATTTCCTATGCTGGAACAGATGACTTACAAGATCTTTTTGTTAACGATCCCGGATATGTTGCGGGGTACAGAATACCACAATTTGAGAACGCTGTTAATTTTTACCAGCAAGCCGTTACAAAAGTCAATCAAATGGGCAATACAATAACAAAGGATGACACGCTATTAACTGGCCATTCGCACGGCGGTGGATTAGCTCAGATGGTTGGGGTTTTGTATGATGTTCAAGCTAGAGTATTTAATGCTCCCGGAATTTCAAGACAGCTTGATAATATAGAAAGTTATTTGGGTGACGATTCAATCGGCGCTGGCCAGTTAACGTCACGAGACCTCTCTTCTTTTAAGGTTGTCAACACATATCTAAAATCTGACATCGTTCATTTGGCGGGAGATCAAATTGGAGAAAAAGTAGAGTTAGATGCTTCGACATCAATTCTTGGAACTGTGGTTTATGCCTTGTCTGGATTTGCTGGTGCAGCACTTTTGTCAAATCCAATCACTGGAACTGGCGCTGGATTGTTGGCAAAGTTTCTTGGTTCTGGGGCGAGCAATAATCACATGATTAGCGGCTTAAAAGAAGCTTTGGAAAATCAACAAAAAATTAATTCTGGTCAAGCACAAGAAACCACTGTTGCAAAATTCTTAAATGCGATTGAGTCGATAGATTTATATATTGAAAGAGGCATTTCTTCTGTGACTAATACTGTAAATAAGGCAATTGATTGGATGACTTCTGGTCATGTTGCGGAAGACCTTACTGGTGCTGCAAGGGATGCGTGGAACTCTACAGTTTCATTTTTCGAAGGCTTGTTTGATGGGCATAGTGGAGCGGCTCCAACTAATTCTGATGGAACGGTTAATACTGGCGCAATCAACAACTCCCTCCTCAACCTAACAGTCACCACCTCGCCACTTTCAAGCAACGCCACTGCCAACCCAAACTCCTTCATCAACGGCACCGTAAAATCAGGCGGAGATTATTCTATCGACATGCCGTCAACCGTTCTCAATCAAGATGGCTTAAACAATCAAGAGGCAAGCAAAATCACTTCCGATCAAGAAAGACCGGGCGCGCAAACTTTAACTGACAACACTAATAGCAGCTGGATTGACAGAACCGCTAATTTTTTGCAACAAAATTTTGTGCAGCCAATTGCCGATTTGGGGAGTAGTGTTTGGAGCGGCATTCAATCTGCTTTTTCGAGTATTACTAATTTGTTTTCTAATGCTTTTAATACGCAAAATGTTGATCCGCTTGTGCTTGATTTGAATGGTAATGGGGTTGAGTTGATTTCTTTTGAGAATTCTAAAGTTAGTTTTGATGTTGATAATGACGGCTTTAAAGAAAATACTGGGTGGGTTAAAGGCACTGATGGAATATTGGTGGAAGACAAAAATCACAATGGCAAAATTGATGATATCACTGAAACTATAAGCGAACATTACACCAACAATGTGGCAGACGGATTAGAAGCCCTTAAAACATTAGATTCAAATAATGATAATCAATTTACTTCTGCTGATGCTAAGTGGAACGATATTCGAGTTTGGCAAGATGCCAATGAAGATGGCATAACCGATCAAGGTGAGTTAAAAACTCTAAGCCAGCTAAATATTTCTGCAATTAATTTATCTAGAGAAATCGCTTATCACGAAAGAATTGCGGGAAATCCTGTTCTGTCTCGGTCAACTTATACCACTGCAAACGGTCAAATTAAAGAAGCGGCGGCAGTTGATTTTACAACAAATCCAATTGGATATGAGTGGAATGATTCTTATGAGCAAGGGGCAAAAATTACTAATCAAGACAACTCTTCTTCATCATTTGTTATTACTGATATTCGCGGCGCAACTATAAATCTGGCTGAAAAAGGTGTTAATAGTGGATATGGAAATATTGGTAATGACACCATAATTGGTGATGCGCAAGATAACTGGTTGATGGGTGGCCAAGGAAGCGACACTCTTAGAGGTGGCGCAGGAAATGATCTTTTGATGATTGACGCTCAAGATGAAAACCAAAATGTCGATGGCGGCTTAGGGCTTGATGTTGTTAAGGTGATTGGCGATGACAGTATAGTTTTTAACTTGGCGATAAGTAATGTTGAAGTTTTGAATAGCGGCGGCGGTGATGATGTGTTGATTGGCGGCGGAACCAGCAATGTCTTCATATC
>CAYPUN010000095.1:0-5885 GCA_964413985.1 uncultured Rickettsia sp.
AAAAGGCTGGTATAATTCAAAAACAGCTGGTGGCCAAAAGCCGTTTGAGGTTGCTCGTGAGGCTGGTCATGCTCGACTTGCAGAGCATTTAGAGAAGGAGGCCGAGGCAAGAGATCCGGTGACGCCAGAGGCGCTGTCGCGATTGACGTCTTTGACTCAGCTTGAGGGTCAACATGGCAGAGGCGGTAAGAGGCCGTAAGGGCAGAAAAGGCGGCAGAGGATAGCAACCAGAAAAGTTAATTCGCCCTTGCATTTTATGAATAAAAAATTAAAATCCCCAACTTTACAAAACAGCTTTATTAAACTTTAGGCAAAAAATTGACATGACACAAAACATTGGAAAAATCTCGCAGATCATCTCAGCTGTAGTCGACGTTGAGTTTGAAAATTCTGAATTACCAGCAATTTATAACGCACTTGTTTGCGAAAATAACGGCAAAAAATTAGTGCTTGAAGTTGCTCTTCACATTGGCGAAAGAACCGTGCGCACAATCGCGATGGACTCTACAGACGGCCTTGTTCGTGGCCATCCAGTGACAGACACTGGCGCGGCAATTTCTGTGCCAGTTGGCGCTGCAACACTTGGTCGCATCATCAACGTTGTTGGCGAACCAATTGACGAAAAAGGCGAAATCAAAACAACCGAGCTGCGTCCAATCCACGCGCCAGCTCCAGAGCTTGTAGATCAAGCAACTGGAACTGAAATTTTGGTGACAGGCATCAAAGTTATCGACCTTCTTGCGCCATATTCTAAAGGCGGAAAAATCGGTTTGTTTGGTGGTGCGGGTGTTGGCAAAACAGTTTTGATTATGGAATTGATCAACAACGTTGCCAAAGCACATAGCGGCTATTCAGTGTTCGCCGGTGTTGGTGAAAGAACTCGCGAAGGAAACGATCTTTATCATGAAATGATCGATTCTGGCGTTATCGACGTCAAAAATCTTGAAAATTCAAAAGTTGCGCTTGTTTATGGCCAAATGAACGAACCACCTGGAGCTCGCGCCCGCGTTGCTTTGACAGGTCTTTCTCAAGCAGAATATTTCCGCGACAAAGAAGGCCGCGACGTGCTTTTCTTCGTAGATAACATTTTCCGTTTCACGCAAGCTGGTTCTGAAGTGTCGGCACTTTTGGGTCGTATTCCTTCAGCTGTAGGTTATCAGCCAACTCTTGCAACCGAAATGGGTTCAATGCAAGAACGCATCACTTCAACCAAGCATGGTTCAATCACTTCAGTGCAAGCAGTTTATGTTCCTGCTGATGACTTGACCGATCCAGCGCCTGCAACATC
Source organism: uncultured Rickettsia sp. (assembly GCA_964413985.1). Lineage (GTDB taxonomy): Bacteria > Pseudomonadota > Alphaproteobacteria > Rickettsiales > UBA1997 > CAMCFD01. The sequence goes on from CAYPUN010000095.1 coordinate 1,289, forward strand.
TTTTGCGCATTTGGATGCCACAACAGTTTTGTCTCGTCAAATCGCCGAAATGGGGATTTATCCAGCGGTTGATCCACTTGACTCAACTTCACGCATTTTGGATCCACGCGTTGTTGGTGACGAACACTATCAAACTGCGCGTGAAGTGCAGCGCGTGTTGCAAGCCTATAAATCATTGCAAGATATCATCGCAATTTTGGGTATGGACGAACTTTCTGAAGAAGATAAACTCACAGTTGCTAGAGCGCGTAAGATCCAGCGTTTCTTGTCACAACCTTTCCACGTTGCTGAGGTTTTCACTGGCTCTCCAGGAAAATTGGTTTCACTCAAAGACACAATCTATGGCTTCAAAGCAATTTGCGCTGGCGATTATGATCACCTTCCTGAATCAGCTTTCTATATGGTTGGATCAATTGACGAAGCAATTGCCAAAGGCGAAAAATTATTAAAAGAAGCAAAATAAAATGCTAAATGTTGAAATAATTTCTCCTGCTGGTGTGATTTTTCACGGTGAATGCTTGATGGCCGTTGTGCCATCTATCACCGGCGAGATTGGCGTTATGCAAGGCCACGAAGCCTTCATCGCCACTCTTGCTCAAGGCACTGTCAAAATTTATAATGACCGCCAAGAAATCACCAAAGAAATCGAAGTCACTGGCGGTTTCGCTGAAATTAGCGACGACAAAAAACTAGTTGTTTTGCTTGATTCTTAGCTACGGCGTCTCGAGTTGCGGCGGCAATTTAAGCGTCGCAATCCATTTAAACTAGAACCTATAAATGTCTAGCAGCAACTCCCACAAACTAAACTTCCTCAGCCTCACAGCAATCGTTGTCAGCCTTGTCATCGGCATGGGCATCTTCAAAACTCCAGCCACCATCGCCGCAAAATCTGGCAGCGAAACCATATTTTTTCTCGCTTGGATTATTGGCGGTTTCATCACTTTGATTGGCGGTTTGATCTATGCCGAAATCGGCCAGCGCTTGCCCGCAATGGGCGGCTATTACAAAGTTTTTTCTTATTGTTATCATCCCGCAATTGGTTTCACCATCAACATTTTAATTTTGGTCAGCAACGCTGCAACCCTTGCAGTTATTGCCCTGATCGGCTCTGATTATGTCAGCGATTTATTATTCAATCGTCCCTCAGGAACATTTTTTAACGTGTCGATTGCCACAATTTCTGTTGCCTCATTTTATTTTGTCAACCTTTTGGGCCTTAGAACCACAAGCATCACGCAAAATATCTTCACAATCCTAAAACTCACTTTGATGATTTTGCTGATCGCAACTTTGTTCAAAGACACCAACATCACACCTCACGGATACAATGACGGCGAGGTTTTTCAGCTTAGCGATCACAATTCTTTCATTTTGCTGATCATCAGCTTGGTGTCAATTTTGTTCACCTATGCGGGATATCAACAAGCAATAAATTTTGGCTCAGAAGCCTCGGGAAAGGTTATGCAGCGCGGCATCATCGCAGGTGTGCTTATCGCATTTTTGCTTTATATGGCCATAAATTATACTTATGTAAAAGTGATCGGCTTCAACGAAATGAAAAACGCCAATGCCATTGGAGCCTTGTTGTTTGAGGCTTTGTTCGGAAAATTTGGCGCCAAAGCTTTTGATTTTTGCATGATTTTAAGCGTGCTTGCTTATGTGAATGTGACGTTGCTCAGCAATCCGCGCGTGATGTTTGCAATGAGTGAGGACAAGGTTCTGCCGCAGATATTTCAAAAAAAATCCGACAAAGGCGCGCTTTATTATGGCCTTGGAATTTATTCACTTTTAACAATTGCAATCACGTTTTTTGGCAAAGAAATTGACGACATTTTAAACTTCAGCATGTCGCTTGACTGCATTGGTATGACTGGTTCGGTGGCCACTTTGTTCGTCTTGCGCAAAAAGAAACAAGGCGAAAAATATGTCGATGGAATCTTCAAAAAATTCACGCCATTTTTTTGCGTTTTATACATCATCGCTTATTTGTTGATCTCTGTTGCGGTGTTTATTGACAAGCCTGCATCGGCCGTGACAGCAATCATTTTGATGGGGGTGGTGCTGGTGATATATTGGATTTTTTATCGCGATGTAAAACCTATTTCAAGATCTTCTTAAAATCCGCATCAGGCATCACGCGATTAATAATCGCGCGCTTTGCAATGATATAGCTTAGCAAATTCGTCACAATAATATTCAAAATCACAATCACCAAAATTTTCGCGCAAGCCGCAACAGAAAATTTCTCCAAAAGCGCCGCGATCAAAATGAGGGGAATCACATAAAAATTGCTCATAGAAATGATTTGCAGCATCACAAACACATCTTTGGCGCGATAAATGGCAATAGATGCCAACAAAAACAAAACAGCGCTAAAAACGCCGATAATCAAACTTGCCAGCATCATACTTTTTTGCGATTGAATAATAAAAATAAAATAGCCACAAATTGCAGCAAAAACAGTACAATGACAATGTCGAGCATATCATCAAAATTGGTCACGGTGTTGAGCAAAATCAACAAAATGAAAGCGGTGAAAACAAAATAAAATATCGTAATTTTTTCATAAATATTGTCACTAAAAAACATCTTCAAGCCACAAATAGCAATGCTCAGCACAATAAAAAAAGAAATCATAAAACGGCCAAAAAAATTTATCAATTCAACACTCGATATCCAATCTTGCCCCTCAAAAACACTAAAATCAAGTTGTAAAATATACTCAAAGGCGCCATCCTTGCCACCACAACTCTTTCGCTACAATTTAAATTTTGCAAAACATGCTAAAAAAAGTCTTCTTACTATTTGCTTTTATTTTATTTTCTTGTGCAGAAAAAAAGTTTGGCAACTCGTGGGAATCCAAATATCACAAGGGCTCAGGAGATGTTTGGATTGGCGAACCATATTCTGGATTTTCAGATTACAAAGTGCAAAAAGCGAAAGAATATATGATTTCAACCGCCAATCCTCAAGCAAGCAAAGTGGGCGCAGAAATTTTAGCAAAAGGTGGCAGCGCAATTGACGCCGCAATTGCAGCACAGTTGGTCTTGAACGTTGTCGAGCCACAATCTTCGGGCATTGGCGGCGGAAGTTTTGTGCTTTATTATGACGCCAAAAACAAAAACTCAATTTATTTTAACGGCCGCGAACGCGCACCAATCAAGGCCAAAAGCGATATGTTTCTTGGCGCTGACGGCAAGCCGCGCCCTTTTTATGATCTAGTTGGAGGTGGCCTGTCCGTAGGCGCACCAGGTGCTTTAAAGGCTTGGAAAGTTGCGCATGACAAATATGGAAAATTGCCGTGGAAAGATTTGTTCGCACCAGCAATAAACATTGCCAATGAAGGCTTCGAGCTCGATCGCCGCATCCATGTTGTGCTTGAAAATTTGCCCTATCTCAGCAAGTTTGACGGCATGAAAATTTATTTCAAACCAAATGGTTCGCCAAAAAAAATCGGCACAATAATCAAAAATCCAGAATTAGCCAAAACCTTTGAAACCCTTGCCAATCAAGGCATTGCGCCGTTTTATAACGGTGAAATTGCCAAGCATATGGTGGCCGCGGTTCAAGGTGCAAAAGTGAATCCGGGATATTTGTCGATGCAGGATTTGCGCAGCTACAACGTGAAAACCGGCAAGCTTCTTTGCGAAAGTTATCGCGGCAAATATAAAGTTTGTTCAATGCCAATGCCAAGCTCGGGAGGCGTTGCGCTGCTTGAGTCGCTGGGCATGCTAGAAAATTTCGATTTGTCAAAAATTGAACCATCTTCGCTTGAGGCGGTGCATTTGTTCGCCGAGGTGGCGCGCCTTGCCTATGCTGATCGCAGCGAATATTCTGCTGATCTGCCAGATGTGCCAATTGCACAAATGCTTGACAAAAAATACTTGGCGCAAAGAGCTGCGCTTATTGACATGAACAAGGTTTTGCAAGATATAAAGCCGGGTGTGTTTAAGAAAAAAATCGCGCAACACAAAGAGCAGCCAAACACCGAGCGCCCTTCAACCACGCACATCTCGGTGGTTGACAAATATGGCAACGCTGTGGCAATGACCAGCACCATCGAATATCTTTTCGGCTCGGTGCTGATGGTTGATGGCTTCATGCTCAACAACGAACTAACCGATTTTTCTCTGGCGCCAGAAATTGACGGCAAAAAAGTTGCCAATCGTCTTGAGCCGCGCAAACAGCCGCGCAGCTCGATGGCGCCAACATTTGTTTTTGACAACAAAAACAAATTAGTGATGGTGATGGGTTCTCCCGGTGGGCCGCGCATCATTCAATATGTGTTGAAGGCAATTGTTGGCCATCTTGATTGGGGGCTAAATGTGCAAGAGGCAATTGCGCTGCCAAATTATGTGACGCTAAATAATCGTATCGAACTTGAAGATAGAACTTGGTTGCGTTGTTTGAAGAAGCCGCTTGAGAGGTTGGGGCACAAGGTTGCGGTTGTTGATGTTACTAGCGGGCTGCATGGAATTGTGGTGACTGAGGATGGGCTTGAGGGTGGGGCGGATCCTCGTCGTCAAGGTGCGGTTTGCGGGAAATAATTCTTCTTTATAACAGGGTGTGCATGCGATCTTTAGTGCAAGCGATATAG
>CAYPUN010000096.1:0-5690 GCA_964413985.1 uncultured Rickettsia sp.
GTGGTACTTCGCCCCTCAGACAGTGGCGCGCCAAAACTCGGTTCGAAATACCACCCCCACGCTCAATTATTTAAAGCGATGCACTGCTCAAGTGTTTGGGTGGTGTTTTGGGGGTTTTGAATTGTTGTTGATGATTTAGATTTTGGGGGTATAATTGGTGTTGGAGCGCCTTGGATGGCGCGATTGGAATAGTTATGCAGGATTGATAACAACAAATCGAAAAAAATGAAATTGAAATCTTTGGGGCAGAAAACAAGTTATAAACTTTGCGATGCTGATAAAAAAATTTTGGAGAAAGTGGCGAATCCGCACAGCGATGTTGATTATGCAATCAGGTTTAGCTGTCCAGAGTTTACTTCGCTTTGTCCGCTTACAGGCCAGCCTGATTTTGCGCATTTGGTGATTGATTGTGTGCCTAATAAATTTATTTTGGAGAGCAAGTCGCTCAAGCTTTATTTGTTTTCATATCGTAATCACGGCGCGTTTCACGAGGCTTGCACGGTGCAAATTGCGAAGGATATTATTGAGTTGGTGAAGCCAAAATGGTTGAAGATTAGTGGCTATTGGTATCCAAGAGGCGGCATTCCTATTGATGTGTTTTTTGAAAGTGGAAAATTGCCAAGTGGCGTCAGCATTGAATCCACGGGCGTAAAAAATTATCACGGTCGCGGCTAAAAATCCAGCGCGGTTAGAAATCCAACAACTAAGAGCAACAGCCGCAATCTAACAACTAACAGCCAAAAGCTAACAGCTAACAACTAACAACCAATCGACCAACAACCTTGCTTTATCGATCTCGAGCAATTGTCGTATTTTAAAATGACTCAAGAAATATTTACGTAGCCCCGCTTAGCTTTTTTTCTAAGCCCCCGCGGGCTTAGGAAAAAAGGTTGCCGTAGGGGCGCAGTAAATATTTCTTGAGTCATTTTAAAATACGACACCCCCAAGAACTCAAATCAAATCAAGAATTTTTTCCGCAATTTGACCAATTTCTAGCGCATTTTTATTCGAAGAATCAGAAACCAAAAACGGAGTCTGATTATCGCTAGAATCCGCAATCTCCTGCACCAACGGCACCTCACCCAAAAAATTAATATTCATTTTGCGCGCCAAATCCTTCGCGCCGTCTTTGCCAAAAATATATTGCCTCACCCCGTTATTTTCGAGATATGACATATTTTGTATCAACCCCAAAATCGGAATTTTTAATTTGTTGAAGCAATCAATTGAACGCACCACGTCAATCACAGCAAGGCTTTGCGGCGTTGACACGATTACAACTCCTGCCAAAGGAAATTTTTCGGCCAAGCTCATATAGACGTCGCCAGTTCCTGGGGGCATGTCAATTATCATCACGTCAACATCGTGGTTGTCGGCGCGCCAATTTATTGAGCGAATCAGTTGATAGAGAATTTTTGTTACCATGGGCCCGCGCCATATGCCTGCTGCGTCGGTGTCTATTAGCGATCCGATGGAAATGCATTTTATGTCGTGCGAAACCAGTGGCAACAGCAAGCCGTCTTTGTTTTCAGGTTTGCCTTGAAGCCGCATCAGATGTGGCACGGAAGGCCCATAGATGTCGGCATCAACCAGCGCAACTTTGCGGCCGATTTTTTTTAGGGCAATGGCTAGATTTACGGCGAGGGTTGATTTGCCTACCCCCCCTTTGGCTGAAGCCACTGCGATAATTTTTTTTACACCCACAACTGGCAGAATTTCTTGGCCGAGAAGATTTTTTTGCGGTTGATTTTGCGATAACGTTTCACTTGATTTGTGAGAATGATCGTGAGAATGGGAGTGATCGCGAGAATTAGAATGATCGTGAGAATGGGAATGATCGCGGAAATTAGAATTATCCGACCGCAAATCCTTATTTGACGCGCCTTTTGGCGATCCTTCCGCAATCAATATTATAGTAACCTTCAAAAGCCCCTGCGCCTTCTTAATCTCATTTTCACAAATTTTAACAATTTTTTCTGCCTCATTTTTAGCCAATTGCAAAACCGCAATATCAACCGTGAAAGCAACCGCTTGATCCTTGAAAATCATATCTCCAACGGCCTCGGGCAAAATTGAATATTTTGCTAAAATTTCTAAAATTTTCTCACGCATAATTTAAGCTTGTAAAAAGTGTTATAATGGCTATAATGCAATGATTATACTAAAACAATTCTTAACTTTCTAATGCTAAAATTTATTGGCTTGAAAATGAATCAAGAACCACGCGGGGGGCCTTGGGGGCCTTGGTCTGGTGCTGATGGGTCGCAAGATTCGTCAAAAAAGGATCAAAATAAAAATCAGAATCAAAATAATTTTTCACCAAAAAAACCGCCGCAAGAACCAAATGATTTTTTCAAAAAATTTAACGATTTTTTTGACAATTTTCAATCACCAAAAAAGCTGGTGATGCTTGTGGTTGCTGCTTTGGTGGCACTTTGGATGGCAAGCGGATTTTATAAGGTGAACCCCGATGAAAATGCTATCGTTTTATATTTTGGCAAATTTTATTCAATTGCCACGCCGGGGCTAAACTATTATGTGCCCTACCCTTTTGGCGAGCTGGTGAAAAAGAGCGTCACATCGGTGAACACCGAAGAATTTGGCTATAGCTCTGGCGACAAAAAAGGCAGCAAAGGCCGCGACTTTGGTGCCGAGAGCCTAATGTTGACGGGCGATGAGAACATTGTCGATATCGAGTTTCAAGTGCAATGGCAAGTGAGCAATATTGAAGAATTTGCCTTTAATGTGGCCGATCCAAACTTGACAATTCGCAAAGCAGCAGAGAGCGCGATGCGCGAGGTTATTGCTCGCACGCCAATTTATGAAGCGCTTTCAGATGGCAAAAGCAAGATTGAACAAACTGCGCGCGATTTGTTGCAGCAGAGCTTAGATTCTTATAAATCTGGCGTGCGTATAATCTTGGTGCAGCTACAGCGCGTTGATCCGCCAGCTCAAGTGATTGACGCATTTCGCGATGTGCAAACCGCAAAAGCTGACAAAGAAAAAGAGATAAATCAAGCGCAAGCTTATGCAAATGATATTATTCCACGCGCTCGCGGTATGGCTTCGCAGCTTATTGAAGACGCCAACGCTTATAAGGCCGAGGTTGTAACAAATGCCGAAGGCGAAGCGCACCGTTTTATCGCGGTTTATCAGCAATATTTGAAGTCAAAACAAGTTACAAAAAGACGACTTTATCTTGAAACAATGGAAAAAATTTATCGCGATAGTGATAAAATTATGCTTGACGCAGGAACGGCAAAAAACGCTGTGACGCCTTATTTTCCGCTGAACGACTTGGCTAAACCAAAAGTAACTACTGCAAACTAATATGGACGAATTTTTTCAAAATAAAAAAGCAATCAAAATTACAATTTTTAGTGTGATTTTTTTGATTTTGCTAAGTGGCTCTGTGTTCACAATTGACCAGCGCCAGCAAGCTTTGGTGCTGCAATTTGGTGAGCCAATTCGCTTGATAAAAAATCCGGGACTAAAATTCAAATTGCCACTTTTGCAAGATGTGATTGTGTTTGACAAACGTATCTTAGACCTTGGCATTCAAGAGCAGGAGGTGATTGCGCTTGATCAAAAACGTCTCATCATCAATGCTTATGCGAAATATAAAATTGTTGATCCTTTGAAGTTTTATACAACGGTGCGCAATCAATATGGGCTTAGCGGCAAGATTGGCGCGATCCTTGATTCAAGCATGCGCCAAGTGATTGGCGAAGTTACGCTCAACGAACTTCTCACCGCAAATCGCGTAAAAATTATGACGCGTATCAAAGAAATTGTGGCGGCGCAATCAACTATTTTTGGCATTGAGATCGTTGATGTGCGCATTATGCGCGGCGATTTGCCAAAAGAAAATAGTGAGGCAATTTTTGCGCGCATGCAAACTGAACGCGAAAAAGAAGCGCGCGAAATTCGTGCCAACGGTGCCGAAGAAGCCCAGCGCATCAAGGCTGAAGCCGACAAAGAACGCACCATCATTCTTGCTGATGCGAAGAAAAAATCTGATATTTCGCGCGGCGACGGCGAATCGAAAGCGGCGATAATCTATTCTAATTCTTATGGCAAAGATCCAGAATTTGCTGATTTTTATCGCTCGATGCAAGCCTATAAAGCGGCGATGCAGGGTGACAAAACAAGAATGGTAATTTCTCCTGATGGTGAATTTTTTAAATATTTTGGAAATCGTTAATTTATTTATGAAAAAATTTTTACAAATTTTTGTTATTTCGTCTTTTATTTTTGCTGATGTTTTTGCCGCAGAAAAAAAATATGTGGTGGAAGATGGCTCTGCTTTAGTGCCTACAGCCCCAAAGGCTGCAGCCACTGCCAATTTTGCTGATATTGTTGAAGATTTGTTGCCAATTGCGGTCAACATTTCAACCACACAAGAATTTAGCAACAACGGAACTGGCTTTGTAATTTCAAGCGATGGATTTATTGCAACCAACAACCACGTGATTGAAGACGCCACAGAAATAAACGTCACACTCAGCGATGGCACAAAATATAAAGCAAAATTAATTGGTGCTGACAAAAAAAGTGATTTGGCGGTGATAAAAATCAACGCGACAAAAGCGTTGCCTTTTGCCAAATTTGGCGATGCTGCAAAATCAAGAATTGGCGATTGGACAATTGTGATTGGCAACCCTTACGGCCTTGGTGGGTCTGTGTCGGTGGGCATCGTGTCGGCGCGAAAAAGAACAGTAAACGGCGATCAAGATCAAGATTTTATTCAAACTGATGCAGCGATCAATCGCGGCAATTCTGGCGGGCCAATGTTTAACATCAAAGGCGAAGTTATTGGCATTTGCAGCTCTTTATTTTCGCCATCTGGCAACAATGTTGGCATTGGATTTGCAATACCGATCAACAACGCCGCACCTTTGATCAAGCAGCTTAAAGAGCAAGGCGAAGTTGTGCGCGGCTGGATTGGAATTTCAATTCAAGATGTTTCGGAAGACATGGCGGCTTCGCTTGGAATTGCAAAAACAAAAGGCGCTTTGGTGACAGATGTCACTCTTGAAGGACCCGCTGAGAAGGCGGGAATCATGGCCTCAGACGTGATTGTGAAAATTGGCAATCAAGAAATCAACGACATGAAATTGCTGCCGCAAATTATTTCACAAAGCCCAGTTGGCAAAAATATTTCGCTGACAATTTTGCGCAAAGGTCGCGCAAAAGTTGTGAGTGTAAAAATTGCAAAATCGCCAAAATAAAATGCTAAAATATCGCTGTCCTGCCAAGATTAATTTATTTTTAAAGGTGCTTGGACGCAGTGAAAACGGCTATCACCACCTTGAATCACTTTTTGCATTTCTTGATTTGCATGATGATTTAGAAGTGTCGGTGAGTGACAAATTTTTGCTTGAAATTGATGGTGAATTTTCTCACGGCATTTCTTTGCAACACAATTTAATCACTGAAATTTTAGATTTTTTTGCGGACGAATTTTCGCAAGTTTCGCGCAATTTAAAAATAAAATTAACAAAAAATATACCAGTTGGAGCGGGACTTGGCGGCGGTTCAAGCGATGCGGCTTGTTTTATGATGGCGCTTGATAAAATTTTTTCTCTTGGTTTGAGCGCAGCGCAATTGCAAAAAATTTCGTTTAATTTTGGTTCTGATATTGCATTTTTCTTTGCCGATCAAGCCTCTATTATCAAGGATCGCGGCGA
>CAYPUN010000097.1:0-3099 GCA_964413985.1 uncultured Rickettsia sp.
AACCGTGGCTCAGTCGCGGCTAAGAGCTATATCGCCTACAGCAAAGAGAAATTGTTACAACAAAAGATTAGCGCCTGCCGCCACATATGGCTGTCAAATTACAAATCTTCCTCCTCAACTTCTTTACGGATTTTTTCTTTGTATTTGTCGAGTTCGTCAAGCACATCGTCTTTGTCTTTATATTTTGCGATGGCCGCGCGGCGCCTTGATTTAAGCTCTTTTGTCACTTTTTCTACCACGTTTTCTACGGTGATGTTGAAGTGTTTATAAAGATCTTCCGCTTTGCCAGATGCGCCAAAAGAAGACATACCAACAAACACGCCATCGTCGCCAATATAGCGGCGCCAGCCTTGTTCGATGCCAGCTTCAATTGCAACTTTGAGAATATTTCTGCCGCCTAAAATTTTGTTTTTATAAGATTGTTCTTGCTGCTCAAACAGCTCAAAACAAGGCATTGACACCACTCGTACCGCAAAACCACTTTCGTGTAATTTTTCTTTTGCGGCAACAGCCATTGTAACTTCAGAACCAGTTGCAAGCAGCACCACATCTGGCTCTATGTCAAGTGCGGTGTCAGAAATTGCATAGGCGCCATAGCCACAAAATCCGTCTTCACTCACATATTCTGAGCGCAAAAATTCAACATTTTGTCTTGTCAAAACAATTGCAGCGGGCGAATCCTTGTGCAACAAGGCTTGCTCGAAGCAGCCGATTGTTTCTTGCGCGTCTGCTGGACGAAAAACATTGAGGTTTGGAATGACGCGAAGCGCTGCCAAGTGCTCAACTGGCTGGTGCGTTGGGCCATCTTCACCAAGACCAATTGAATCGTGAGTGAAGATATAAATCACATGCTGTTTCATCAGCGCTGCCAAGCGAATTGCGGGTTTCATATAGTCGGAGAAAACCAAAAATGTGCCGCCATAAGGCAAAAATCCACCATGAAGTGCCATGCCGTTCATCAACGCTCCCATCGCGTGCTCTCTGACGCCATAGTGAATATAGTTGCCGCTAAAATCATTTTTGTTGATGGCTTTGCTGTGCGAAACTTTTGTCAAAACTGACTCGGTCAAATCTGCTGAACCGCCAACCAATTCGGGCAATTGCGGCATGATATAATCAAGCACAATTTGTGAAGATTTGCGCGTTGCTTGTTTTGGTTTTTCAGAAAAAACTTTTTGTTTTAAGACGTTCAATTTTTTGTGGAAATCTTTTGGCAAATCGCCTTTCAAAATGCGTTTTAAATCGGCTTTTTTTGCTTCGTCTAATTTTTCAAATTTTTCTTCCCATTCTTTAAAAATCTTGTGCGACCTTTTGCCAACTGCTTTCCAAGCATCTTCCAATTCTTCAGGAACAACAAAAGGTGCGTGATTCCATTTCAAATTTTGACGCACTTTTTGCACCTCATCAGCACCAAGTGGAGAACCATGCGCCTTCTCTGAAGCGGCTTTGTTGGGCGATCCAAAGCCGATTGTAGTTTTGCACGCAATCATCACTGGCTTGGTAGAATCTTGCGCTTCTTGCAATGCTTTTCTGACACTATCAATGTTGTGGCCATCAGCTTGCAAAACTTTCCAGCCGCACGCCTCAAAGCGCAAAGCCATATTTTCAGATGACGCAAGCGAGATATTTCCATCAATTGAAATTGAATTATCGTCCCAAAGCAAAATCAATTTGTTGAGCGCAAAATGCCCCGCAAGCGAGATGGCTTCTTGGCTGATGCCTTCCATCAAACATCCGTCACCTGCAATGCAATAAGTTTTGTGATTGATGATATCATCGCCAAGCCTTGCTGCCAGCATCTTCTCAGCAATTGCCATACCAACTGCATTTGCCAAACCTTGACCAAGCGGACCTGTCGTGGTTTCAATGCCATCAAGCTCTCCAAACTCTGGATGGCCTGCAGTTTTTGATCCCAATTGACGAAAATTTTTCAAATCTTCAATATCAATATCTTTATATCCAGTGAGATAAAGCAGCGAATAAAGCAGCATTGAACCGTGTCCGGCCGAAAGCACAAAGCGATCGCGATCCAACCATTTTGGATTTTTTGCATCAAATTTTAGAAATTCCGAAAATAAAACAGTGGCAACATCGGCCATTCCCATTGGCATGCCCGGATGGCCCGAATTGGCGCGCTCAACGGCATCAATTGATAGAAAACGAATGCAATTTGCCATTTCTTGCATCAATTGATTGTCAGTTTTTTTCATATTTAAGTTTACGATTTTAAAAGATTGAATAATGATTTACTTACACTATATTAGCGTTGATGTTTTTTTTAATAAACAAAATTTTTCATGATGAAGTCACATTTTAAAAATGGTTATTTTCCACTTTTTCGTTTGTTGCCAAATTTGGTGACGCTGATTGCAATTTGCATCGGCCTTACAGCCATAAGGTTTGCCATGGAAGGCGAATTTATGAAAGCCACCGCTTTTGTCATTATTGCTGCGTTTATGGATGCTGTGGATGGCCGTCTGGCGCGCTTTCTCAACTCTACCAGCGATTTTGGCGCACAGCTTGACTCGCTTGCCGATTTCTCAAATTTTGGCGTTGTTCCCGGTTTCGTCATCTATTTTTGGGTGAATTCTTTTGCCGATATTCGTGGCCTAGACTGGGCCGTGGTGCTTTTGTTTGCAATGTGCGACGCCATTCGTCTTGCGCGTTTCAACGTTGATTTAAGCAAAGAATCTGTCAATCCAATTCTAGAAAAATATTTTTTCAAAGGCATCCCCGCCCCTTGTGGCGCGTCGATGGCCATGTTGCCAATGGTTTTAACTTATGAATTTGGCGAAGGTTTCTATAGCAATCCTTATGTGATTCTTTTTTATGTTATCACCGTGGCGCTATTGATGGCAAGCCGTGTGCCGACAATTTCAATCAAAAAAATTCCGGTGCGCAATGAATATGTTTATTTGACTTTGATTGTGCTTAGCATGGCTGTGATTGGCCTTTTGGTTGAACCATGGTTCACTTTGGCGGTTGTTGGCAGCACCTATGCTTTGTCAATTCCTGTGACGATTTTTTATTTTTTTAGGCTGAATAAATAACGAAGAAATATAACAATTCCAATTATCGGAAATATGAAAAAGAAAATTT
>CAYPUN010000097.1:3109-5664 GCA_964413985.1 uncultured Rickettsia sp.
TTTATGGCGATTTGAGTTTGGAAAAAATTCATCACGATTGCGAAAAACTTGCAGCTGAACTTGATTTGGAAATTGCCTTCAAACAATCAAATTCTGAAGGTGAAATTGTTGGCGAAATTCAAGATGCAATTGACAATTTTGATGGCATCATCATCAACGCTGCGGCTTACACCCACACATCTTTGGCCATTCACGATGCGCTAGAAATGTTTCCAAATGCAAAAATTGAATTGCATATTTCAAATGTTTTTAAACGTGAGGAATTTCGTCATCATTCTTTTGTGTCACCTGTTGTTGATGCTGTGATTTGCGGCCTTGGCGGCAGTGGCTATACAATTGCATTGTTGGCAATTAGCGATTTGATCAGCAAATAAAATTGCTCTGCAACAAAACTCTGCCTCATTTTATCCTATGGACAAGTCTGTTCATCAAGCCACAAGCCATAAGCGCCACATCTTTTTGTTGGCGTGATATCAGCATGAGGTGAAGAGCAAGCCGCGCTGCTGTAGGATATTTGGCCATAATATGCCGCAGAATAATTTCCACTAGTTGCGCAAGGAATCAAAAACATCGCTTTAAAATCAAGCGCCATTTGTGTTCTGCTTTTTGCAAAAACAATATCGTCAAAAACATCGCTGCTCAAGTTGGAATATGTTATCACAACTCGCCCGGTGTGCCCTGTGACAACACCAAAATCTGCTGTGTATGGCGTTGTGCCAGTGTTGACGCTGGAAACATAATTTTGCTGCTCATAAGTATCTGAAGAGGCGGCATTTTGCGTGGTTGAATTGCCCTTGAAAGCGCCAAAACCATTGACTCCATAGCTTATTATTGCAAATGCATTGCCATCAATTGTGTTGCTTGACGACACCTGCAAAAGTCGCAATGTTGTGCTGTCAGTTTCGCTGTGGCCGCTGAAGGCGCCAGTGAGCGTGGTGCTTGGATATTCTGCTGCTGTCATATCTTTGTTGACGATATAAGCGAAACGATTGCCAAAACCGTCTTCCGCCATGTCGGCACTGAGCCCCAAAGCCTGAACTGGAACCATTCCATAGAGTATTGTGTTTTGCGTGCTTGATTGATAAACGCCCGCACTTGAACAAGATCCTGCTGTTCCAGCTTCTGCTCCATAGGATCCAGACGTTTTGGTCAAATCCATTCGCGCTGGACATGGCAAGCGAAAATTTATCGAAACATAATTTCCAAGCGCTTTATAGATTTGCTCAATTTTATCGCTGCTGGTTTTTGTTTTGGCGTTGCTGATTGAAACCGTTGACGCAGAAAGGCTGCCCGCGATGATGATAGCAATAATCACCAACACAATTGACAATTCAATCAAGCTGAAAGCTTTTTTGTGAATTTTTTTCATATTTTATGGACAGTTTTGTTTGGTGATCCAAGTGCCAAACGGTCCGCATTGGCGCGATGGCGTAATTGAATCATTGGGAAATGCGCATGCTGAAGTGCGATAAGCTATTTTGCCACCAAATGCATCAGGAAACGATGATGAGGATAGGCATGGCACCAAAAACATCGCGTCAAAATCGCCGACAATATCGTTGCGTGTTTTGGCAAAAACAATGTCGTCAAAAACATCGCTGGCATTGTCGTCACTGACAATGGTGATGATGCCAGCATCGGCGCCACCAAGGCCGCCAAAGGTTGCGGTGGTTGTGTTGACAACAGTTGGAAAATTTGTTGCTTCATAAGTGCTGGCGCCAGAAGTTGCATTTTGCGAAACCGACATTGCGTTGAAAGCGCCAAATTGATTGAGTCCAAAGCTGATCAAAACAAAAGCGTTATAATCGAGCGCAGAATCTGCAGGCATTGTAACTATGCGCGGCATTGTGGTTGCAGGCGTGGTATAGCTGAAGCCACTGCTGTTGGTGTTGGTTGGATATTCGGCTTTTGTATAATTTTTGTGCACCAAATATGCAATTTTTCCACCAAAACTATCTTCAGCATATTCGTCTGAAAGCCCCAAAGCATTGACAGGAACCATCCCATAAGCCACCAAAGTTGAGAGCACGTTTGAGCTATAAACACCATCGCCGCTGCAAGCGCCCTGCGAGCCAATTTCGGCGCCATAAGTTGAGGTGTTTTTTGCAACGGTCAATGATGCGGGGCATGGCAAGCGATAGTTTTTGAGCATAAATTGTCCAAGCGCTTTATAAATTCTGTTCATGCGCTCTTTTGTGATTCTTATTTTTTCATTTTTAACATAGGTTGTGGAGGTGGTCAACATTCCAGAGGCAATGATAGCAATAACCAACAGCACCACCGACATCTCGATCAAACTGAAAGCTCGCTTATGAATTTTTTTTATCATTGTCTGACAATATTGGTTGACATATAAGTTTTTTTTTTCATAATAACTTCCTCTTTTGAAAAAGGGGACATAGCTCAGTTGGTAGAGCACCTGCTTTGCAAGCAGGGGGTCAGGAGTTCGATCCTCCTTGGCTCCACCAAATCATCAAACAAGCTATTCTGCATCAGTGTTTCACATTAATTATTCAAATATTTTGCAATAATATAAATTTTCAGAAATCAAACAA
>CAYPUN010000098.1:0-5462 GCA_964413985.1 uncultured Rickettsia sp.
TAGCTCTTAGACGCGACTGAGCCACGCTTGGAGCGGCTAAGAGCTATATCGCCCATGACAAAGAGATAATCGTTTTAATTCACACTAAAAAATGGTGCGGTCGAGAAGATTTGAACTTCCACGGGTTTTACCCCACAACGACCTCAACGTTGCGCGTATACCAATTCCGCCACGACCGCATATAAAGAAAACTATACTAATCCACCAATGGTTTCAAGCGATTTAAAGCCACCACAAACATAGAAATTTCCGGATTTGGATGCAATTTTAAATCGGCAATAAAATTATCATATCTTTCAACCAAAGGCTGCGATTTATCAATCCATGCTTGCATAGAATCAATTTCGCAAATATCACTTTTTTTGCAATTAGATTCAACAATATCAGCAGCAATTTTCATTTGAAAGAGATATAAATCTTCAATGATTGTTTTGCTTGAAAGCTTCTGCCAATAGTCAGTAGAAGATATTTCAGACAATCTTGAACGCAACCATTTTAAAGAAAATCTAGTGCCAACTGAAAAATAAATTTTAGCGATAACTTTTAAATCGAATTTTGATTTTTTTGAAATTGCCGCAATGTCAAAAGCAGATGCAATTGGATCCATCGCCGCGACTTTCTTGGCCAGAGCAGCTTCAACATTGTTTAAAATATAGCGCTCAACTTTTCTTTGATAAGAATCTTTTGAAGCTTGCGCCAAAACTTGTGTTAAAATTTTTGATAATTCATCAACAGTTTTTTTGAAGCCCGCAATAATTGCTCCAAGATCGCCCGCAGAGCGATTGCGCAGCAACCACACCATTGAACGTTCCAACAATTTGTGCGCACTCAAAAACATTTGCGTTTGAATGTGTGGCGCAACTGCGTGATTTACGCCCTCAACCTCTTCCCAAATTTTGCGCAATCCAAAAGAATCGCAAGTGATGATGAAGCTTTTGATAACTTCAACTTGATCGAAGCCAGTTTCTTGCGCAATGCGATTGACAAAGCTGATGCCAACACGGTTTATAACAAAGTTTGTGATTTGCGTTGCAATAATTTCGCGACGCAATTGATGCGACAAAATTTCTTTAGAAAAATCTTTTTGCATCAACTTTGGAAAATATGACAAAAGCTCTTGCGCAAAATATTCGTCATCAATCAATTTTGATGCAAGAAGCTTGTTATAAATATCCATTTTAGAATAAGCAAGCATCACACAAAGCTCTGGGCGAGTAAGGCCGATCTTGTCGATTTGACGTTTAGCAATTTCTTTTGCTGATGGTAAAAATTCAATTTTGCGATTTAAAAATCCAGATTTTTCAAGTGAATCTAAAAATTGCGCTTGGCTGCTCAAGTTAGCAACTCCCGTGCTTTGCACGATTGTGATAATTTGCGTTTGCAATCTGTTGTCGTTCAACACCAGCTGCGAAACCTCGTCAGTCATGCTTTCAAGAATTTTGTTTCGTTTTTCGAGAGTGATTTTTTTGGCGCGCATTGCTTGTGTTAGCGCAATTTTTATGTTCACCTCGTGATCTGAGCAATCAACACCCGCCGAGTTGTCCATGGCATCGGTGTTGATGCGTCCACCGTTTAGAGCATATTCGATACGGCCTTTTTGCGTGAATCCCAAATTGCCACCCTCACCCACAACTTTGGCGCGAAGCTCGCCACCATTGATTCGGATGGCATCGTTGGCGCGATCACCAACATCTTGATGAGATTCATCCGCCGCCTTCACATAGGTTCCAATACCGCCGTTCCACAGCAAATCAACTGGCGCTTTCAAAATTGCAATCAGCAAATCATTTGGCGCCATTTCGTCTTGCGTGATTGCCAAAATTTCTTTCATTTGTGGCGAAATTTTTATCGATTTTGCGCTGCGTTCAAACACGCCGCCGCCCTTTGATATCAAGGCTTTGTTATAATCCATCCAAGATGATCTTGGCAAATTGAACATGCGATTTCGTTCGATAAAAGATTTTGCTGGATCTGGAGTTGGGTCAAAGAAAATATGGATGTGGTTAAACGCCGCCACAAGCTTGACGTGCTTTGAAAGCAACATGCCATTGCCAAAAACGTCGCCCGACAAATCGCCAATGCCAACGCAAGAAAAATCTTGCGATTGCGTGTCAACGCCCATCTCACGAAAATGGCGCTGCACCGAAATCCACGCACCTTTGGCAGTGATGCCCATTTTTTTGTGATCATAGCCTACAGACCCACCAGAAGCGAACGCATCGCCCAACCAAAAATTATATTCTGCCGAAACCGAATTGGCGATGTCAGAAAAAGTTGCTGTGCCTTTGTCGGCTGCAACCACAAGATATGGGTCTGGCGCGTCATGCATCACAACATTTTGTGGATGGATAATTTTGCCATCAACCACATTGTCGGTCAAATCCAGAAGCCCGCGCAGAAAGGTTTTGTAGCAAGAAATGCCTTCTTGCAAATATTCTTCGCGAGTCAATTTTGTTGCATCTTTTTTGACAACGAAGCCGCCCTTAGAGCCAACTGGCACAATCACCGCGTTTTTTGTCATTTGTGCTTTCATCAAGCCAAGAACTTCGGTACGAAAATCTTCGTGACGATCTGACCAGCGCAAGCCGCCGCGAGCCACGCGTCCACCGCGCAAATGCACACCTTCAACTTGATTTGAATAAACAAAAATTTCAGCATAAGGAAGCGGCAAAGGCAAGTTTGGAACTTTTTTACAGTCAAATTTAAATGACATATAACCTTTGAAAGCGCCGTCTTTGTTGGTTTGATAATAGTTGGTGCGAAGTGTTGCTTCAATCAAACCAAAAAATTTGCGAATGGTTAAATCGTGCGAAGCATCAGAAACTTTGTCAAGCGCAGCCTTGATTTTGTTGGTTAAATCGTTGATTTTTTTATTACGCTCTTCAGTTTTTATTTTTAGTGACGGATCAAATTTCGCTTCAAAAAGATCGACCAAAAGTTGCGTGATGTTGCTGTGTTTTACCAAAATATTTGCAACATATTCTTGGTCGTGTCTGAAACCAGCTTGATAAATATATTTGGCATAAGAGCGCACCATATATACTTTCTTCCAATTTAAACCAGCAGAAATTAATAGTCTGTTTAGCGATCCAACGCTCAAAATATCTTGCCACACCAAAGTGATTGCTTCTTCAAAATTTGCCTTCAATGATTCGGAAAATTTTTGTCCCAAATCGCTGATATTGAGGCGAAAATAGTGAATACAAACATCCGTTGCCGCAACTTTTGCAACATAAGTGTGTTCGTGAATCACCTTGAAGCCAAAGCTTTCAAGGATCGGCATCACGTCAGATAAAATCAATTCACGATTTGGCGAATAAATTTTTAGCTCGATAATATCTTCTTTTGTGGCGCTGCTGTTATATAAATTGAAAAGAATTGATTGTTTTTCAACGCAATCTTCAACACGCGCAATGTCTATTGCCGCGCGCCTTGCATCAAAACTATTTTGATAAGAAATTGAAAAAGCATTTTTATATTTTGCAAATAATTCGAGCGATTTGTTGTCACCAAATTTTGCTGCAATTTCTTCTTTCAAAAACTCTGACCAAAGCTTTGTCATTTGTGAAATATCGACTTCGATGCTTGATTCTCTAAGGTCGGTGATTGTAGCATCAGTTTTGATGATGACATGCAAACGCGTCAAATTTGATTCTGTGATTTGCACAAAAACATCGACAACTTCGCCTTGATATTGCTGCGCCAAATAGTTGCAAATTTTTTCGCGTAGCTCAGAGTTGCTGCGCTCTCTTGGCACAAAAACCAAGCAGCTTATGAAGCGTGAAAATTTGTCTTTGCGCGCAAAAAATCTCACTTCGTCACGGCCGCAAATGGCGACAATGCTGGTTGAAATGCGCAGCAAATCTGCTTTTGAAATTTGAAATAATTCGTCGCGCGGATAGCTTTCAATTGCCGAGACCAAGTCTTTGTAGTTGTGACTGCCTTGCACAAAACCAGAAGCTTTGATAACTTCGTTGATTTTTCCTTTGATAAGCGGAATTTGTTTTGGCGTTTGCGTATAGGCCGATGAAGTAAACAAGCCGATGATGCGATATTCGCCAATCACCTCACCTTGCGGCGAAAATTTTTGTATACGGATTCTTTCGGCGTTGCTGGCGCGGTGAATTTTTGATTTGTAGCTTGATTTCACTACTTCCACAACATATGGATTTTTTATAGAATGCGCAATTTCATCAGAAGAAAAATTTGCAACATTTGGTTTAAATTGTGGATGTGGCGCGCGAAAAACACCAAGAGAGCTTGAATCTAGCGGCTTTATCGTATATTCATTTTTGCTCTTCGCAAAATCAAATTCTTTAAAACCGAGCAAAATAAAATTTCCTTCAATAATCCAAGAAATAAAATCTTTGATTTCAGAAATTTCGGCATCTTGTTTTTTATAATTTTTAATTTGCGCTTGAGATGCTTTCAAAGCGCTTAGCATCTCTTTCCAATCAACAACAACAACTTTGATTGTTTCAAGCAATTGCGCAATTTCTTTTTCTAAAAGAGCGCAATTTTTATCGCTGATTTTGTGAATATGAACTTGAATTAGTGACTCTAATTTTCCTGCATCTTTTGCAACAATGCTTGTTAGCGATCCAGATTTATCGCGGCTTACCGCATAAATTGGATGGATCACATTTTTGATCTCAATGTCAAATTTTTTGATGAGTGCCGCAATTGAATCAACCAAAAAAGGCATGTCGTCATTGACAATTTCAATGATTGTATAATTTTTTTGCGAAGAATTGTCGGTGCGAATTTTGAACTGCCCAGCTTTTTTGTTTTGAAAAAACTCAAAGCTTGGAAGCGTGTTTTTGTAGAGCTCTTCCACCGAATATTGTGAAAAATCTCGCTCTTGATTTTGTAAATAAAAAATTTCAACAAACTGAGTAAAGTCTTTCGATTGTTTCTTTGTGCGAGAAAAATCAACGATCTTTTTTATTAATTTTTGCATTTTTTAAATTATTTTTTGGCAAGAATAACGATCATTTGCATTCCCTCTAATCTAGGGTTCGACTCGGGCTTTGCAAATTCTTCGGTTTGAAGCAAAATATTTTTCATCATTTCTTTGGCAAGGTCAAGATGCGTGATTTCGCGGCCTTTCATGCGCACAGAAACTTTCACCTTGTCGCCATGTTCGACAAATTTTAGACATTGTTTGATTTTTACATCGAAATCGTTTTTGCCAATGTTGATTGACATCTTGACTTCCTTGGTTTCGACGACTTTTTGTTTTTTTCTGGCGTCAGCTGCTTTTTTTTGTAATTCGTAGCGCATTTTGCCGACGTTAGTGATTTTGCAAACTGGTGGATTGGCGTTTGGAGACACTTCTACAAGGTCGAAACCTGCGTCTTGTGCGGCTTGGATGCCTTGCTCGAGAGTCATCACACCGAGCATTTCGCCGTGCTGGTCGATTACGCGCACTTGCGCGGATTTTATTTGTTCGTTAACGCAGA
>CAYPUN010000099.1:0-5458 GCA_964413985.1 uncultured Rickettsia sp.
GTTTATGAGCATCGCTTGATTGACGACATGGTGGCCTCAGCCCTCAAATGGAGCGGCAGCTTTGTGTGGGCCTGCAAAAATTATGACGGCGATGTGCAGTCAGATTCTGTGGCGCAAGGCTTTGGCTCGCTTGGTTTGATGACATCAGTTTTGATCACACCAGATGGCAAAATTATGGAAGCCGAAGCCGCGCACGGCACTGTCACGCGCCATTATCGCGATCATCAGGCTGGCAAACCAACTTCAACAAATCCAATTGCATCAATTTTTGCATGGACTCGCGGCCTAGAGTTTCGCGGCAAGCTTGATAGCAATCAAGAGCTCATCAATTTCTGCCACGCACTCGAGCAAGTTTGTGTTGAAACAGTCGAGTCTGGAAAAATGACAAAAGATCTTGCGGTTTGTGTTCATGGCAATAAGGTGGAGCACGGAAAGCACTATCTCTACACCGAAGAATTTTTAGACGCAATTGACAAAAATTTACAAAAAAAATTAAATAAATAATGAGATTAAAATTCACAAATTTTGGCGCTGATTTTTCGGCGTCAATCGTTGTTTTTCTTGTCGCCCTTCCTTTGTGCCTTGGCATCGCCCTCGGCTCTTCGGCGCCCTTGTTTTCGGGCATCATTGCTGGAGTTGTTGGTGGCGTCATAATTGGCGCGCTCAGCGGCTCGTCGCTCAGCGTCTCTGGCCCCGCTGCTGGCTTGATTGCAATTGTTGTGATTGGCATCCAAAAACTCGGCTCGTTTGAAGCATTCTTGCTGGCCAGCTTGATTGCTGGATTCATGCAGATTGCGTTTGGTTATTTGCGCCTTGGCAATCTTGGTGACTTCATTCCAAACTCTGTCATCAAAGCAATGCTGGCGGCCATTGGCATCATTTTGATTATGAAGCAATTGCCACATTTTGTTGGCTATGACAAAAACAACGAAGCCGACGAAGCCTTGCTGCTTATAGACCAACAAGGAAACATGTTTCACAATCTGTTCGATGTTTTCAACCACATCGATCCAACTTCAACCTTGATTGGCGCGGTTGCAATTATCATTTTGCTAGCTTGGGACAGCGCTTTTTTCAAAAAAATATCCTTCTTAAAATTTGTTCCAGCTCCTTTGGTTGCAGTGCTTGCAGGCGTTATCATCAATTCTTTTTTTAAAATTTACGATCCAAATTTAGCGCTTGCACCAGAACATTTAGTGATTTTGCCTTCGCTACAAAATTTGGGCGACCTGTCTTCAATCCTTATATTTCCTGACTTAAAGGCAATTTATAATCCGCAAATTTTCACCACCGCAATCACCATCGCGCTTGTTGCAAGCGTTGAAACATTGCTATGCATCGAAGCAACCGACAAAATCGATCCGCTCAAACGCCGCACCTTAGGCAATCGCGAGCTCAAGGCGCAAGGTGTGGGCAACGTGGTTTCTGCTGCAATTGGCGGCTTGCCAATCACCTCTGTGATCGTGCGCAGCAGCGCCAACGTCAACGCTGGAGCGCAAAGCAAAGCATCTGCAATATTTCATGGCTTGTGGTTGCTTGTTGCCGTGGTCTTCATTCCAAATTTGCTCAGCCAAATTCCATACGCCGCTTTGGCCGCAATCTTAATCATCACCGGTTTCAAACTCACCAAACCATCTATTTTCAAAGCGCTTTATCGCCTTGGTGGCGACCAGCTCGCGCCTTTTATCATCACAATTTTAGCAATCTTGTTCACCAATCTTTTGCTTGGCGTTGGGATTGGAATTTTCGTCAGCTTTTTCTTCATTTTATACAGCAATTTCAAGTCGGCATTGATGATTGTGCACAACGACAAAAAACATTATTTGCTACGCCTGCGCAAAGACGTGTCTTTCTTGAACAAAGCGCGCCTAAAAAACATGCTCGAAAAATTGCCAATCCACGCTCACGTCTTGATTGACGTAAGCCGCGCCGACTTTATTGATAAGGATGTGATTGAAGTTATCAACGATTTTGCCAAACACGCGCATTTGAAAAAAATCACAGTTGAGATAAAACGCAACAACTTCAAAGCCTTGCAACGCCTGATTCGCGGCAATTTCTTAAAAAAATTATGAAACATAACCAAATGGATGTTATCGAAAAATTATTGCTTGAAAACAAAGCTTGGGCCGCCGAAAAAAGAAGCGACGACCCCAAGTTTTTCAAGCGTTTGAGCAGCATTCAAACTCCCGATTTTTTGTGGATTGGTTGCTCTGACAGCCGCGTTCCCGCCGACCAAATTACAGGCACGCAACCGGGTGAAATTTTTGTCCACAGAAACGTTGCAAATTTGGTGGTAAAAGACGACATCAACTTGCTGACGGTTGTAGAATATGCAGTGAAATATCTCCAAGTAAAACACATAATAATCTGCGGCCACTATGGCTGCGGCGGCGTGATTGCAGCCGATTCGGGCGATGATTTTGGCGACATCAACAAATGGCTCACCCACATCAAACATGTCAAAAAAGAAAATTTGCAAGAGCTGGAAGAAATCAACGACAAAACCTTGCGCATAAATCGCTTGATCGAGTTAAACGTGATCGAGCAAGTCAAAAATTTGGCGCACACAAGAATCATCAAAGATGCTTGGAAAGAATATCAAGCGCCTATCATTCACGGCTGGGTTTATGGCCTAAGAGATGGCCTCATCAAAACAATTTGCAAAATGGAAGCGCCGTCGCAAGACTAAACTCTTCGCCATCTTGCGCCCCATAAAGCTGCACAACAAAAAAAACTTCAAATGAAATTTGAGCTTTATAATTTTGCAACTAAACTTCTTTGCAACCAATTTTTTAACCAATAACTCAAAATATGAAAAATAAATTTTTATCTTGCGCAGCCTTAATTGGCGCACTTTCTCTTGGTGCAATGACCAGCTCTTTTGCAAAAGACGATGCCCAATTTTCTATACACAGCAACGATTTTCGCGATGGCACTGCACTTCTCAAAAGCAATGAATTCAACGGTTTTGGCTGCAATGGCAAAAATATTGCACCAATCATCAAACTAAAAAACATTCCTGCAGAAGCAAAAAGTTTAGCCTTCACAGTCTATGATCCCGACGCCCCAACTGGCAGCGGCTGGTGGCACTTCGTTTCATACAACATCCCTGCCAAAGAAAAAACTATCAACCCTGCAAAAATGCCAAAAGAAGCCGTGATTGCAAGCAATGATGGCGGCACTAAAGATTTTATGGGACCATGCCCTCCAGTGAAGCATGGCGTGCATCATTATATTTTCACCGCTTATGCTCTCAACGTTGAAAAAATGGATTTGCCAAGCACGGCTTCGGCAGCGTTGATTGGCTATATGATCAATCAAAACAAGATCGCATCAGCCTCAATTACTGGAACTTATGAAAGAAAATAAAAAGATTTTTGGTATTTTTTGCGCGCTAATTTTTATGAATTTTAGCGCTGCAAAAGCCGAAGAAGCATTTTCAATTTCAAGCCCCAATTTTTTTAATGGCGGCGGCTTAAGCAAAGAAAATGAGTTTAGTGGATTTGGCTGCGCTCAAGCAGTTCTAGGGCCAATGGACATTTGCACTTCTAACAACAATCGCTTTATCGGACTTGATTGCAACGGAAAAAACAAAGCTCCAACAATAACCTGGAGCAACGCTCCCGCTAAAGCAAAAAGTTTTGCCTTCAGCGTTTTTGATCCCGACATGCCAACTGGCACGGGCTGGTGGCACTTTCTTGCCTACAACATCACAACCAATATTCATACAATTGAAGATGGGAAATTGCCAGCTGGAGCAATTGCGGCAGTCAATGATAGCGGCACAAAATATTATATGGGACCTTGTCCGCCAAGGAACCAAGGCAAGCATCGTTATGTTTTTACAGTTTATGCGCTTGATGTTGATGTTTTAGACGTGCCTCAAAATGCCACGGCAAATCTTGTGGCTTATGCGATTTTGCAGCATCGTATTGCCTCGGCGGCGATGATTGGAAGTTATGGTCGCTAGAGTTTAAACAAGATTTTTAAACCCTTGCGCAAGCCAAGCGCCGCTTATTTACAAGCAGCGCTCGTTTTCGGAGATTCAAAAACTAAAATCCCGCCGCTTTAAACGCAATATCCAAATCATAAATCAAATCTTGCGGATGCTCCAAGCCAATAGACAAGCGGATCAAGCCCTCTTCAATTCCTGATGCTTTGCGCAGTTCAAGCGAAACTCCCGAATGTGTTGTTGATGCTGGATGACACACCAGCGACTCAGACCCACCAAGGCTCACGGCCGATTTAAACAACTGCAATGCATTGATAAATTTGAAAGATTTTTCACGACCACCCTCAATCACAAAAGCCAGCGTGCTGCCGTCTCCCGTGGTTTGGCGCGCCCTCGCCTCTTGATAGCGCACATCTTCAATATATTTTGCGTGATATAATTTCACTTTTGTATAAGGATTTTCTGCAAGCCATTTTGCCACTTCCAAAGCGCTTTGAGCGGCTCTGTTCATGCGCAAATAGACCGTTTCAAGCGAGCGGCAAATCATCCAAGACGAATGCGGATCAAGCTGCAAGCCATATGCACTGCGGATCTGGCGAATTTTGCTCAAATATTTTTTTGCACCCATAACGGCTCCAGCCACCAAATCACTGTGTCCACCAATATATTTTGTGAGTGAATAGCAAACCAAATCAATGCCGTGCGCTAGTGGTTTTTGAAAAACCGGACCAAGCAAAGTGTTGTCGCAAACCGACACTGGCCTATATCCATGAGCTTTTTCAAAATTATCAAGCGCGATTTTCACTTTGGCAAAATCAACAATTCCATTGGTTGGATTTGCCGGAGTTTCAACAAAAAACAACGCCACATTACCTTTTTTGGCGCCATTTTCTAAAGCTTGCGACATAGATTCTAAGCTCAGCCCGTCAAGAAATTCTTCGCGCTTAATTTGCCAATTGGCCAAAACTTTGCTCACCATAGTTTCTGTGCCACCATACAAAGGCGAAGAATGCACAATCACATCATTTGGCTTCAACATCGCAAGAAACACGGCGCTGATTGCCGACATGCCGCTTGAAAAAACGTTGCAGCTTTCTGCTTCTTCAAGAAGCGCGAGGCGATCTTCGGTGATTTCTAAATTTGGGTGGTTGAAGCGGCTATAAACCAAACCGCCGGCATTGCCTTCTGGCGCTGGTTTGCGGCCTGCAACAACATCGAAAAAATCGGCGCCATCTTCGGCGGATTTGAAGGCGAAAGTTGAGGTTAGGAAAACTGGGGGTTTTACGGCGCCTTCAGACATGAAAGGGTCGTAGCCGTAAGACATCATTTGCGTTTCTGGGGCGATGGTGCGGTCGTTGATTTTTGTTTTTTTGTACGAGTTTTTTGTTGTCATAAATTTGTTTTTTTAGTATGGAATTGATGTATTTTAAGATTGGCAAATCAAAGGGGTGGGGATGGTACTTCGCGCCTTGAGACAGTGGCGCGCCAAAACTCGGTTCGAAG
>CAYPUN010000100.1:0-5326 GCA_964413985.1 uncultured Rickettsia sp.
AAGGTGTTGTCACGCCGCCAAGTGTTTCTGGCAAGCGTGAGGTGATTGAGGATTAACTTTATTTATGAGCCTCACTAGCACTAGCTGCAAGATTAGGTGCATTCAACACAGAAGCAGAAGGGCTTTCAACAATGCTAGACGGCATAAGTCTCTTCATCGACAAATCAACCCCATCAATCTCAGAAACTTTCTTTGGAACTCCACTTGTATTTAAAATCATTTTCTCAAAATAACTGCTTGGCTTATTATATTCTGCAATATTTTCAACCGTGTGAGTGATGTCCCCCTGATCCTTAGTAGCAACCTTGTCAATTGCAACCTCAGAGCGAATATATGTAGTTTCTCCATTAACTGTTTTTTTATGAATCAGCGCCGAAGTTCTCCAAACATAATTTTCAGGAACCTTCACATATTTCATATCGCAGCCATGAAACTGCATTGTGTCGAGCATATCTTTAGGAATTCCACTCAAATCTAGCGGCTTCTCCCAAGTTCCCAATTGGCAATTAACAAAATTTAAGCCGCGCAAATTTGGAGCTAGATCACCAGCTTTGCCAAAAATATTCCCCGCCAAACACAAGCCAGAAAGCGTTGCAAATTGCAGCCCCGGAGGTGGCAGCGGAACCTCAGCTCCGTTAATTAAAATTGCAGTATTTGATCCTAGTTGGATGTCTTTGATGGTTTTTTCAAGGTCTTTCTGAGCTGTTGGGACAAAGCTCACCATCTCATCAGAAATATAAATTCTGTCTTTAGTTGCGCCACTTGGCTCTTTTGATTCATGGGCAGTTTTTGGTTTAGCGCCAAGCAATTCAAACGCTTCGCCCAAAATGCCACCTTTTGTTAAAATTAATGGCGTGATAATTGTTCTGGCATCTTCTGTTGATTTTGTTGCCCAATTTTTGATTGATTGCGCAAGAATACTTGTTGCCTTCACGTTTTCTTTGCCAAAGTTTTGGATGGGAGTTATGTCGCTCAATTTGACAACATCTTTTGCCTCATTCACTTTTTCTTCTTTAAACAAAAATAAGTTTCTTGCATTGTCTCGAACGGCTTTTCTTCGTGATGCATTATCGATTTCGGGCTTTGGTGCAGTTGCTGGAGCTCTTCTTGTTGAAGCTGGAGCTCCAGCCGTTGCGGCTGCAGAAGCTGTTGTAGGTGCAGAAGCTGTTGTGGTTGTTCGAGTTGCTGTTGAGGCTGTTGCAGTTGCTGCAGCTGCTGCACGCATTCCACCGCTAGGTGGTGGCATAAGAGTTCCAGCTGAAGCCACTGCGGCATGGGAGGCAGTCGTTCTTGAGGCTCTTCTTACAGATGATCTATTTGGAACTGGAAGGCCACCCAATCCTCTGCCAGCACCGTTTGAATCTATTATGCCAAGTCCTACACTTGAGTCGCTTGAGGCACTGGCGGGTCTTGCTGCGCTAGCTCTGATTGGTTGTTGTCGGTCAAATTGTCCAATGGCACCTCTAGTTAGAGCTGCTGCATGTGGACGACCTTGAACTGGCGCTTGAAAATCTTCCTCTTGTTGCTCACTCACTTCAAGATAGCTTCCTCGCTCTAGTTGTTTAACAGTCATTGCTACTAGATTATGACCTAGGTCTTTATTGTTTTTTTTATCAAAGCCTTCCACAGCTCTCAGGGTTTTCATTGCATTCGGGTCAAAAGAAATTATCTTGTTTTGTGTTAATGGGTTTTGTGAATATTCATTATAATCATCTGCGTCACATACAGCTACAGCATCAGCTAGTTCTAAATATTTTTTTTCTTCTTCCTTTTCTAGCGGAGTTCGTCCACCTTGCAGGACTAGTATAATTTTACATCCAGCTTCTTTAATTTGTTTTACATCGCTTATCTTGATGGCAATTTCTTGACCATTTTCTTTTGTTGAATAATTCAAGTAATAATAAAATTCTTTCCCAGGTTTCGCTGACTCTATCGTATTCAGCGCCCTCAATGAATCTTCTACTTTTTTGTATTGAAAATTTTGTGCGTTCTTTTTCCACCAACTGCTTTGCGAGCCTTGTCCTTCTTCATCTAGTTGCTTTTGATCAATAGCGTCTACCGCATTCTTGACAAAGCCTTTATTCTTGCCGGATCCTTTACTATTGTCGTAGTAAATGTCGGCAAAAAGTGCGACTGGCAGTTCTCGCGTGGTTAATTCCGCTTCTTCTTCATAATCTTCAAACTTAGCGTCTAAGTTATTGTAATTGGTTCCAAGATCGAAATAGCCATTATGAGCATCATCGTCGTCAGTAAAACCATAATCAAATTCATCATCTGGATCCATGTTGTTTAGATGAGATAGTCGAGGAGGTTGTGGGGTAGATGCTGCATATCCTCTTCTAGATGCTCTTCTTCTGTTTTTTATGCTATCCATAAACAAAGCCATTAATTAATAATAACAACCTCATCATTATACCAAATTTTCAGCAAAGCGCAAGCAATTTCTCGATAATTTCGAGCGCCTCAGTGATTTTGCTTGGGTTTGCGACGGTTGTGGTGGTTTTTGCGCTTTTGGCGTCGATTTTGTTGGTTTTTGCGGCAAAATCGTGGCAAAACAGCACTTTTTGGTTGCCTTGCAGCTTGATTTTGTTGTTGCTGGCAAAAATCAGCGTTAATAATTTTTCGGGGTTTTTGAAATTGTTGTTGTGAAAACTGAGTAAAATTCCGTCTTTTGTGGCTTCAAGTCGTTCAATTCCAAGGATTTTGCATTGGTGTTTCAGCTGGCTGATTTGCATTAAATTCTCGATTTCTTGCGGCATTTTGCCGAAGCGGTCGATCATCTCGGAGGTTAGGGCCTCTTGGTCTGACGCGGTTTTTATATGGGCGATTTTTTTGTAGAAAGACATGCGCAAAGCCAGATCTGGCATATATTCTTCGGGGATCAGGAGCGAAATTTGTAGTTTGATTTGTGGGGTGAAATCGGCGGTGTCGATGGTGTTGGCGTGGCTTTCTTGTTGGTTTGGCAAGCTGTTTGCGCGAGAGTTTTCTTGCATTGCTGCAACATTGTTTGTGTTGCTGTTTTGTTGTGCCAGCGCGGTTTTGTTGGCCTTCGCGTTGATCTGCATTTCATTCTTCATCCGCTCAATTTCTTCCACCAGCATCTGCTGATAAAGCTCGGCGCCGGTTTCGCGAATGTGGCCCGATTGTTCGTCGCCAAGCAAATCGCCGCTGCCGCGAATGTCCATGTCGTGTGAGGCAACGCTGAAGCCAACGCCAAGGCTGTCGAGATGCTGCATCACCTCAAGTTTCTTTTTGGCGTCTTTGTTGATTTTGCGCGGGCTCAGCATAAAATAAGCATAGCCGCGGGTTTTGCCACGTCCCACGCGGCCGCGCAGCTGATAAAGTTGCGCAAGGCCAAACATTTCGGCTTTATAAATTATAATCGTGTTGGCGCTAGCAATATCAATGCCTGATTCGATGATGGTGGTTGAAAGCAGCACATCAATTTTGCCATCATAAAAATTGTTCATAATCTCATCAAGCTCGCTTGGAGTCATCTGGCCGTGGGCGTGGGTGATTTTTATTTCGGGGATAGATTTTTTGAGACGGTCTTCCATCTCGCGAATGTCGCTGACGCGCGGCACCACGAAGAAGGTTTTGCCGCCGCGCTGATATTCGCGCATGATGGCTTCGCGGGCGATCACCGAATCATATGGCATCACAAAATTGCGCACCGCCAAGCGGTCAATTGGCGGGGTGGCGATCAGGCTCAAATCTTTTACGCCTGTCATCGACATTTGCAAAGTGCGTGGAATCGGCGTGGCTGAAAGGGTGAGGAGGTGCACTTCGTTTTTTAATTCTTTGAGGCGCTCTTTTTGCGCAACGCCAAAATGTTGCTCTTCGTCGATGATAACAAGGGCGAGGTTTTTGAATTTTATACTTTTGTTGAGCAAAGCGTGCGTGCCAATAATGATGCTGGCGCCGCCGGTTTCAAGTTCGCTTTTTATTTTTTTCTGATCGGCTGCACTGACAAGGCGCGAAAGCTGGCGAACCTTGATGTTTGTGCCTTCAAAGCGTTTTGAAAAATTGTGAAAATGTTGGCGACAGAGTAGGGTGGTTGGGGTGACGATTGCAACTTGATAGTTGGTTTTTGGTTGTTCGACGTTGCTTGATTCGCCTTGCTGCATGTGTTGCGAAGCTATTGAATTTGACGCAACAATAAAAGTTGCACGCATTGCAACTTCGGTTTTGCCAAAGCCAACATCGCCGCAAACCAGCCTGTCCATTGGTGCGCCGCGCTCTAGATCTTCTTCAATTTCATCAATTGCGCGCTGCTGATCTTCGGTTTCAACAAAGCCAAAACGGGCTTTGAATTCTTCGTATAAAAATGAGTCTGCAACGAACGCTGGAGCGGTTTTCAGCTTGCGTGCGGCAGCAATTTTTATCAGCTCTGCGGCGGCAACTTTGATGCGATTGCGCACTTTTGCTTTGCGATTTTTCCACGCTGCAATGCCAAGGCGATCCAGCTGAATCAGAGGGTTGTCGTCGCCATAGCGGGTGAGCAAATCGATGTCTTCAACGGGCACAAAAAGAGTGTCAGAGCCGCCATAAAGAATTTTTAGCATATCGGCTTTAACCGCGCTGCTATTGGTGTTGCTGGCGCCATTTGCACTGGTTGCACCATTTGCGCCACTTCCACCACTTCCACCACTTGCGCCGCCAAGAACAATTGTGTGAATGCCATCAAACTTGCCAATGCCATGATCGCGATGCACCACCAAATCGCCAATGTTGATGGCAAGGCCTTCTTCCAAAATGCGCGCTGAGGCCGCTTTGTTGTTGGTTTTGCGGCGCGCAACCTTTTCGCCAAAAATTGCTTGCTCGCCAATTAAAATAAAATCAGATGCCGTGAAGCCCTGATTTGTCTGCAGCAAGCAGGTGTTGATGTTCAAATTTAATTCGAGCAAAAGTTTTTTTAGGCGCTCTTGCGATGACTCGCTAAGGCAGGCAATCAATGCCTTCACAGGTTTTTGCTTGTGCGAAGAAATATATTCTGCCATCAATTCTAGCGGATCGCGCTGCTGCGTGCGACCAGCAAGGGCAAAGCTTGGGGTGGTTTTTATCTCAAGATCAATTGCGCGATTGGCGTTGTTCAAACCATCTTCGCTGCCGCTGAAATCAAAGGTTATAGCGGTGTTTTGCGAAATTAATTTTTGAGTTTCTTCGCTTGAAAAATATAATAATTCTGGCGCGAGTGGGTTATAAATATTGCCTGAAATTTTGCTTTCTTTGATGCTTTCAAGCCTTGATTTATAATATTCGGTGACTGTGTGCCATCTGCTTTGAGAGCTTGCAAAAATTTCGCGACCAAAAAACAAAATTGGTT
>CAYPUN010000101.1:0-3652 GCA_964413985.1 uncultured Rickettsia sp.
CCATTTCGCAAATCAAACATCCTCTTCAACCCATCCCCATCAAGCTCCCTATCAAGTCCTATCTGCTTGCAAAGCACTGCAAAACTTTTTTGTGTAAAAGAAAAATCATGGCATCTTTGCAAAAATTCCTGCGCAATTTTATTTTTCAACTCCGGCGCAAAAGATCGCATCGCTGGCGCAATTTTGCCAAAACTTTCAAGATGTACACTAGACTCCGAAGCCACGTCGCTCACAGCAAAAACCCTCACAAAATCAGACAATTGCGGCACAAAATTTTTAACTTTATCATCCACTGCAACATCCCCCTCCCCCAAAGCGCGCCCAACCGCGCTTGCTTGCAACAAAAACCCCTTCACAATATAATTTTGAAAATCCTTATCCCTCCTTACAAACTCAGGCTGTGCACAAATAACATTCAAATTCTCAATCACAAAAAAATCCACCGCCGCCTTCTCAAAAATTTTCAAAAAAATTATTTTTTTCAGATCATCGCGCCAAGATGTTGTAAACGCATATTGCGAAATAGCCGTCAGCACATCTTCTGACTCCATATTTTTAGGCAGCGCCTTTTGCAAAAAAAACTTTACCACCTGCGTCAAATCCTCTTTTTTCGCATCATAAAAACTACCAATTTTCAAAGCCAATTGTGCAAAAGCAAGATGGTAAAAACCAGTATTGTCAGGATGATG
Organism: uncultured Rickettsia sp.; assembly: GCA_964413985.1. Taxonomy (GTDB): domain Bacteria; phylum Pseudomonadota; class Alphaproteobacteria; order Rickettsiales; family UBA1997; genus CAMCFD01. Next base: position 690 of record CAYPUN010000101.1, read on the forward strand.
AAAAACGATTTTTTTCGCCAAAGCAAAAGCCTCTTCGCTGCCACCTGCAAGGCCATCCAACTCAGCAAAAGGCCCTCTGCGATCAAGGCTTATTTTCAATCCTTTTCTCCACCCAAAAAAATCCATAACCCTCCCCAAATTTCAACCTCAACCGCCAATTTCACGCAAAAACGCCCCATCCAGCGTCTTTTCCCCATATTTCTCTTTAAACCCCTCAGGAGCCCCGCAAAACGCAATCTTGCCCCCATTCAAAACCGCAATCTCATCGCAAATCTCATCCATATCCGTCAACAAATGCGAACTAAAAAAAACCGTCTTGCCACGCTTTTTATAAGCCAACAATTCGCGCTTCAAATTTATACGCGCCTTCAAATCAAGGCCGCTCATCGGCTCGTCCAAAATCACCAACTCCGCATCCGACAAAAAAGTAGCAATCAGCCCCAATTTTTGCGTCATCCCTTTCGAATATTTTATCACCTTTTTTTGCAACACCTCAAGCGGCAATTCCAAACTGCCACACAATTCACAAAGCCTCTTCTCATCCACCTTCAGCCCATGAAAATCAAGCACAAAGCGCAAAAACTCCATACCCGTCAAATAAATCGAAGGCTGAAATTTCTCCGGCAAATAAAATATTTTTTTTCGCGCCACCGGCAAAATTTTATCAACACCAAAAATCTTGACCATCCCATCATCCGCGTCAAGCAAATCCAAAATAATTTTAATCAACGTAGTTTTACCGACTCCATTTAAGCCAATAAAACCAAAAATTTGATGATGCTTCACCTGCAAATCAACAGCGTCAAGCACCAAGCGTTCGTCAAAATATTTTGTAACCTCAGAAATTGAAAGCGCAATATTTTTCATTTTGATAAAAAAAAGGCCCTTTGCAATTTCTTGCAAAAGGCCGTAGATTCAGTGACTACACCGATTATATATTTTCAAAAATATATTTAACCGCAGTTCCTACAGTAGTAATTTTTTCTGCAGCGTCATCAGGAATTTCAATTCCAAATTCTTCTTCAAAAGCCATTACTAGCTCAACTTGATCAAGGCTATCCGCGCCCAAATCGTCAATAAAGCTTGCAGATTCTGTAACTTTTGCTTCTTCAACACCAAGATGGTTAATGATGATTTTTTTTACTCTTTCAAAAGTTTCGTTGTTAGTCATAAATTAATTTTATTGTTAATAAACCATAGATAATTTTTATAAAAGAAAATCTCTCATAAAAACTTCTATTTAAAAAATCTCGTAAATAAAGTTTTTATTAAAACGGATGCGCAAAACTAAAGCAAAAAAAATAAATATCAAATAAAATTACAAAATATTTCAGTTTGAGACGGTTTTGAAATTTGTGTGATTCTTTTTTTGAGGTGAGTGATGTAGCTCTTTGTCGGGACTGGGCCACGGGTGGAGCGGCTAAGTGGGGCGTGTCGCACCGCAAAAATAGCTGCTCACAAATTTCCCCGCGCGCCGCCAAAAAAAACAAACTAAAACGACAAAACCGCCATAATCCCACGCTTAGACCCAAAGTCCTTCGCCGTATTCGCAAACGGCAAATATCCCATCAATTTTTGCCAAAAACTATCCTCTGCTTTCAAAGTCGAAACCTCATGCACCTTCAACGATTCAGTATCAATTTGATGAGCTTTGTTCAAATAATCAAGCGCCTCTTGCCTGCCACCAATTTGGTCAATCAACCCAAGCTGCAAAGCCTGTCTGCCCGTAAAAACACGACCATCAAAAATTTTCGCCAGCTGCGTTTTATCAAGCCTGTCGCCACGTCTGTCGCGCACCAAACCAAAAAAGAAATTAGCACTATCTTTGATTGTTTCGTCAATTGCACGATCAACCGCCGCATTAGATTTTTCAAAAGGAGACGGCGAAGCCTTGAGCGGAGCCGATTTATAAGTGTGAAGCGCCACACCAACTTTGCTCGCCAAATCCGTAATTTCAGCCGATTGCATCAACACCCCAATTGAACCAGTCAACGTGCCGTTATGCGCAATAATATGATCCGACGCAATTGCCGCCATATACCCGCCCGAAGCAGCAAGCGAGCCCATCACCACCACTAAAGGTTTTTTGCTGGCAATTTTGCGCAGCTCAGTAAACAAAATTTCGCTGCCAACAATTCCGCCACCAGGGCTGTCAATATCAACAATCACCGCCGCCACCGAGCTTTCGTCAGCAACCTTCGCCAGCACTTCGCTGCGATAATCATCCTCGTCAATTTCGCTATTAATTTTGATATTTGCAATATAGCTTGTGGCCTTGTCAACCACAGCACCACTGTCTCCAGCGATAATATGCAAAAGCAGCAACAAAGAAATTATGGCGCCAAAAATCGCCACATTTTTCCATTTGTGAATTTTGTCTTTAAGATGAGTGAGAAGCGCGATATTGCTAGATAAGTTAGACATAAAGGTAGGATGAAATTCTTAAAAAAAAGATCCGCAACAAAACCATCGAAAACCCTGTGATGGCAAGCCAAAACTCGACCACCACAGAGCAAATATCACAGGCGAAGAAAAAAAACCCCCTCGCCCTTAAAAAACTATTCTTCTTTAGCTTCAGCAGCTGCAGCCATAGTTTGCTTTAAAACATCGCCAACCGAGGTGCCGCTTGTGTTGCCAGAATATAGATGAGCTTCTTGCTCTTCCGATTCCATATCTTTGATTGAAAGCAACAATTTGCCAGTAACTTTATTAAACAAAGTGATTTTCGCTTCAATACGATCACCAACTTCATATTTTTCAGTTCTTTGATCTTGCTTATTTTTTGACAAATCAAGTCTTTTGATCACAGCTTTCAAGCCAAAATCCAACTCAACTTCAAGGAAATCTTTTTTCACGTTAACAACAACGCAAGAAACAACTTGGCCATTGTCAATTTTTTATAATTGATCTTTGAAATTTGAGCTGTAAATCCGGCTTTTTGAGTTTCTAATGCTGTCAAAGAA
>CAYPUN010000101.1:3662-5252 GCA_964413985.1 uncultured Rickettsia sp.
TTTGTTTGATACCAAGTCTGATGCGCTCTTTTTCTGGATTAGATCCAAGAACCATAACTTTGATTTTTTCGTCTTTCTTAAATTTTTTCACTTCTTCTTCAGCATTGCCAGTTGCAGTGATGTCAGACATGTGCACAAGGCCATCAACACCGCTATCAAAGCCAATGAACAAACCAAATTCAGTGAAATTGCGCACAGTTCCTTCAACTAAATCACCAACTTTGTGATTGTCAGAAAACAACTGCCAAGGATTTTTCTCGCATTGCTTCATACCTAGAGAAATGCGGTGATTCTGTGGGTTGATATCAAGCACCATCACTTCAACTTCTTGACCTTGAGTCAAGAATTTGTTTGGAAGTGCATTGTTTTTCAACCAACTCATTTCAGAAACGTGCACCAAACCTTCAATGCCGCTTTCAATTTCAACAAACGCGCCATAAGTTGTGATGTTTGTCACTTGACCTTTAACCACGCTGCCAACTGGATATCTTTGTGCAATTGTATCCCAAGGATTTGTTTGCAATTGTTTCATGCCAAGAGAAATTCTCTTAGTTGCTTCGTCAAATTTGATAACTTGAACTTTCACTTCTTGTCCAACTTTCAAAACTTCTGAAGGGTGACGCACTCTGCACCAAGAGATGTCTGTCAAATGCAACAAACCATCGAAACTTCCAAAATCGATAAACGCACCATAATCGGTGATGTTTTTAACGATACCGTCAAGAGCGTCGCCAACTCTAACTTTCGCAAGGAATTTATCTTTTTCTGCATTACGTGCAGTTTCAAGGATCGCACGACGAGAAACCACAACGTTGCCGCGGATTTCATCAATTTTCAACACTTGCAATTTTTCAGTTTTGCCGATCAAGAAATTGTCGTCAGACATCAACATTGTGTCAACTTGGCTTCTTGGCAAAAAGCATGTGATGCCGTTCACATCAACAGCATAACCACCTTTAACGCGACCAATAATTTTTCCTTCGATCACAGTTTTGTCTTCCAAGCAAGCTTTCAAGAAATGCCAGTTGTTATAGCGTCTAGCGTTGTTGCGGCTGATGATAAGCTCGCCTCTTTTGTTTTCTAGTCTTTCTAAGAAAACGTCTACAACTTCGCCTTCATTGATTTCGCCGTCTCTTTTAAATTCTGCGCCATCGATAAATCCAACTGATTTCGCACCGATGTCAACAGCAACACCGCGATCAGAAATGCCAACGATAACACCTTTAACAACGGTGCCTTCAGCTAGTTTTTGTCCGGTTTTTTCGTATTCTTCAAGAAGTGCGTTAAAATTTTCTTCAGCAAAAAGTTTTTCCTGTTCTAGGATGTTTTGTTCTTTCGCGTTAGCGTGATTGTTTGTGCTCATAGAGTGTGTATTGCAAAATGGTTAATATTATGCGCTTTTGTCCGTGGTGATTTTGGGCAATTTTATAGTAAAAATAAAACGAACGAGTGATTTTATAGGGTGCGCGGATAATAATCAAGCAATTTTGTTTGGGTTGTCTATAGATCTCGGGAGAATTTTTGGCTTGATTAAATAAGGCATGGGGATGGTACTTCGCCCCTCAGACAGTGGCGCGCCAAAACTCGGTT
>CAYPUN010000102.1:0-5246 GCA_964413985.1 uncultured Rickettsia sp.
TCATAGGTGATATAACTCTTAGACGCGACTGAGCCAGTGGTGTGGAGCGTCTAAGGGTTATATCGCTTACAATAAAGAAATAATTACTACTCGTTAAAACAATTTCAACAAAACCAAAAGTGGTTGTTCAAAATAAGATAAAATCAAATTTGGCATAACGCCAAACAATATCACCAAAGCCGCAATCACGCTCAGCGAGCCAAGCTCCACAGCGTTCACATCACTTAATTTTTCAATCTTAGGATTGGTGATTTCTCCAAACAACACTCTTTTATAAAGCCAAAGCATATAGCAAGCGCCTAGAACCACGCCAATTGCCGAGATTATCGCCACAATTTTGCTGGCTTGAAAAGTTCCAACAATCGCCAAAAATTCGCCAACGAAGCCGCTTGTTCCGGGAAGTCCAACCGATCCCATAGTGAAAATCATTGCTAGCAAAGCGAAGTTTGGCATTTTGTGCGCAATGCCGCCAAACTCGGCGATTTGCTTGGTGTGAAGGCGATCATAAATCACGCCAACGCACATGAAAAGTGCGGCAGAAACAAGACCGTGGCTGATCATCTGCATCATCGCGCCGTCAATACCTTGGCGGGTGAAGCTATAAATTCCCATCGTCACAAAGCCCATATGCGCCACAGAAGAATAGGCGATCATTTTTTTCATATCCTCTTGCATCAACGCCACCAACGATCCATAGATGATTGCAATTGTGCTGAGCGCAAAAACGAAATTAGCAAAAAAGTGCGAGGCCTCAGGAAAGAACGGCAATTGGAAGCGAATCATCGCATAAGCACCAAGCTTGATCAAAATGCCGGCAAGTATGACAGAGCCCGCTGTTGGCGCTTGCACGTGGGCATCTGGCAACCAAGTGTGAAACGGAAACATCGGCACCTTGATCGCAAATGACACAAAAAACGCCAGCCACAACCATTTTTGCTGCTCAAGCCCAAGAGCGGGCAGGGCGGTCTTGAGCGTGATGATGTCGGTTGAACCAGTTTGCACATATATATAGATGATGGCGATCAAAAACAAAACCGAGCCAAAAAGAGTGTAGAGAAAAAATTTGTAAGCCGCATAAATCCTTTGCGCGCCGCCCCAAATGCCGATAATCAAGAACATCGGAATCAACATCGCTTCAAAGAAAACATAAAATAATAAGAGATCAAGCGCACAAAATGAACCAATCACGAAGCCTTCCAGCAACAGGAAGCAGATCACATATTCCTTCACGCGATTGGTGATAGAATTGAGGCTGATTGCCAAACAAATTGGCACCAAAAATGTAGTCAAAATGATAAGCAAAACCGAGATGCCATCAATGCCCATATAATATTTGAAGCCTTGAGTTTGCATCAGCTGAAACATCTCAACAAATTGAAAACCAGCATTTGATTTGTCGAAGGAAAGTAGTAGTTTTATAGAGAGCGCAAAGGTGACAAAGCTGATTAACAGCCCAAAATGATAAAAATTTTTATAGTTTTTGCTTTTGATTGGAAGCAGCAAAACCGCGGCTGCAATTGGCAAAAACGTCAATAAAGATAAAATAGGAAAATTGCTCATTTTGTGATTACTTGCGTTTAGAAAGACAATGAAACATAATGATGCATGATAAAAAAAATATTTTACGAATCAATTTAAAAATTAAGAAAGTGTCACAAAATATAAATTTCGATGCCAAGCAGTTAATTTTGCAAAAAAAGTTAAAGAATTTGGCGGTGATCTTAGAAAATGAAGCGCAGAAAGGCTTTTTGAACAATTTGTTTGGCGCCAAGGAAAAGCCACCAAGCCTTTATATATATGGCTCGGTTGGTTGCGGCAAAACAACGTTGATGCAAAGTTTTTATGATAGTCTGCTGCAAACTGAAAAAGTTTATTTCCACTTTCACAGCTTTATGACCGCGATTCACAAGGCTTTGCGCGACATTCGTGGCGAAGAAAAAAAGCACAAAGACGAGCTGGTTGAAGCTGTAAATCGTGTTGTTGGCGAGAAAAAAGTTTTGTGCTTTGACGAGTTTCAAGTGCAAGACATCGCAGACGCCATGCTGCTTGGGCGCATTTTTGCCTATTTGTTTTCGAAGCGCGTTATCATAATTTTCACCTCAAATTCGGCGCCGCGTGATCTTTATAAAAATGGTCTGCAACGCGAGTTGTTTCTTGAGTTCGTTGACAATGTTCTGCTCAAAAACAGCGAAATTTTTCACCTGCAAAGCAATATCGATTATCGCACTTTGTATCGCAAAAATTTGGCGAAAAGATATTTCGTTTCAAACAAAGCCAATCGCGACGCAGTGCAAGAAATTATTGCCAATCTCACCAAAAAACAACCGCTAAAACCTAGAGCCATAAAGGTTTGGGGTCGCGAGATAAAACTGAAAAAAACTTTCGAAAAAATCGCCGTCATCAATTTTGACGATATTTGCAAAGCCGAACTTGGCGCGGCTGATTATAAAGAAATTGCCAAAGAATTTGACTTGATTTTTTTGCTGCGTTTGCCAATCTTAACCAAAGAAGACCGCAACGAATCGCGCCGTTTCACGCTTTTCATCGACGAAATCTATGAAAACAAAACCGGCTTGATCGTTTTGGCAAAAAGCAAAATCAGCAAAATTTATAGCGACGAAAAGGGTGAGCACATTTATCCGCGCACAATTTCGCGTTTGCAAGAAATTAAGTCCGACCAATATTGGCATGCCAGCAAGGCAAAATAACAACCAAAGAAAATAAAAATGCTTAAAGCAATTTTGAAACTATGGCCAGCTTTCACCCCAATAGCCATATATTTATTATGGGTATTTTTCACGCGCAGAAAAAAGCAAAAAAATGCGGGTGCAGAATATAAAATAATCGACGCTGAAAATGTTGCGCAAAAGCCCGAGATCTCGCCATTTTCGCTGCGCAACGGCAGTTTTGTTTTGGCAATTTTTGCCAGTTTGGTGTTGATAATTTTGATGCTGATTTTTATTGTGGTGACTGCCAAGCCCATGAAATATGAGGATTGGAAGGATCATCAGCAAAAAGAAATTATTGTGGAATAGGGCTTGATCTTTAAAAGTCGCTATCTATAATAACGCGATCACTGCTATCAAAAACCAAATTTTAATTAATTGCCACAATAATAGCACAATTGGTGTCTTTGGTTGTTGGATAAAACCTACAGCCTGTAGATTTCGCTATTATTGGTAACTAACCAACAAATAAATAATTATGTCTAAAAATACCTTACCTAAATTTACTATCAAACAGCTTCTGGAAGCTGGTGTTCACTTCGGTCACAAAAGCATGCGCCGTAACCCGAAAATGGCAAAATATGTCCATTCAAATCGCAACGGAATCAGCATCATCGACCTCAACAAAACCGCGTCATTATTGTATAGAGTGCTTGTCACTGTGAATGACGTTGCCAAAAACAATGGCCGAATTTTGTTTGTTGCAACCAAGAAGCAAGCCTCAGCAGTTGTGGCTGAAGCGGCTAAAAGATGTGGCCAATATTATGTAAATTACAGATGGCTTGGCGGCATGTTGACAAACTGGAAAACAGTTTCTCAATCAATCAAAACTTTGAAAAAAATCGAAGAACAGCTTGCCGACAGCGAAGTTACTTACAGCAAAAAAGAAAAATTGATTTTAGAAATAAGAAGATTGAAGCTTGAACAAGCTTTGGGCGGCATCAAAAACATGGGCGGATATCCTGACTTGGTGTTCATTATCGACACTTTGAAAGAAGATCTTGCTGTTTATGAAGCAAAAAAATTGAACATTCCAATCATTGCGGTTGTTGATACCAACTCTAATCCAGACGGCATCACTTTCCCAATTCCTGGAAACGACGATTCTGCAAAAGCGATCAAACTTTATTGCAATTTGATTTCTGATGCAATTGTTGCTGGACTTAGAGAAAACATGGCTGCGGCTGGTGTTGATTTGAGCAAAGTTGAAGAAGGAACTTTGCCTGCAGTTGCGCCAAAAGCACAACTTGACACTGGTTCTAGAAAGCCAAAAGCTGATCATGATCACAAGCACAAAAAAGAATTTGTAGCTAAAGAAAATGCTTCTGAGCACAAGAAACACGCTCCAAAAGCGGATCACGCAGCAAAAGAACATGCTCCAAAAGCAGAAGCTAAAGCTGAAAAAGCTGTTGAAGAAAAATCTTCGGAAGCTAAAGCTGAAAAGCCTGCAGCTAAAAAACCAGCTGCAAAAAAACCAGCTAAGAAATAATTTATACACGGCCCCTAAGTGCGGCTGGCAAGTCTTTTTGCCAGTCTTTGCACTTGGGGGCGCGTTGATTTCCAAAGCAAATACACCTGTTTACAATAACTAAAATAAAAAATTTATGGCAGATTTAAATCTTATCAAAAAACTTCGCGAAGCCACAGGATGCGGCATTTCAGATTGCAACAAAGCCTTGGCAGAATGCGGCGATGATTTCGAAAAATCAGTTGATTGGTTGCGCAAAAAAGGTCTTTCTTCAGCTGTGAAGAAAAGCGGCCGCGTAACTTCTGAAGGTGTTGTGGCTGTTGTTGTTCAAGACAAAAAAGCTTCTGTGATTGAAGTTAACTCTGAAACAGATTTTGTTGCACGCAACCAAAAATTCCAAGATTTTGCAAGTGCTTTGGCGCAAGCTGCAAGCGCGTTTGGCAATGATGTTGAAAAGTTTAAAGCTTCAAATTATCCAAGCAAATCAGTTTCAGTTGATGAAGAAGTTAAAAATCAAATTGGCGTGATTGGCGAAAATATCAATGTGAGAAGAATTGATTCTCTTGCGGTTGAAAATGGCGCGGTTGTAAGCTATATCCACAATGCAGTTGCTCCAAATATGGGCAAAATTGCAGTGTTGGTTGCGGTTGAATCTGCTGCTTCGTCAGAAAAAATCGCCGAATTTGGCAAGCAAATTGCAATGCACATTGCAGCTGCAAAGCCTGAGGCTCTAAGTGTTGACGCGGTTGATCCAGCAAGATTGCAAAGAGAAACCGAAGTTTTGAAAGAGCAAGCACGCGCTTCTGGCAAGCCTGAAAGCATCATCGAAAAAATGATCGAAGGCAGAATCAGAAAATATTATGAAGAAGTTGTGTTGCTTGAACAAGTTTTTGTTATGGACGACAAGTTGAAAATCAAAGATTGCGTTGCTCAATTTGCAAAAGAAAACGGCGCATCAAAAATCACTGGATTCAAGTTGTTTATACTTGGAGAAGGTATTGAGAAAAAAGAAAACGACTTCGCTGCTGAAGTTGCTTCAATGACTCGATAAT
>CAYPUN010000103.1:0-5241 GCA_964413985.1 uncultured Rickettsia sp.
TTGCACTCACCACATCGCGGCTTGCGCGCCTGACAAACATAGCGCCCGTGCAGAATCATCCAATGATGCGCATGATTTTGCCATTTTTTGGGAATGTTTTTTAGCAGCGCAAGTTCGGTTTTTAAAACATCATCCTCATCAACAAAACCAATACGATTGGCCACACGAAACACATGAGTGTCAACCGCAATTGTTGGCTCGCCAAAGGCACAGTTCATCACCACGTTAGCGGTTTTGCGACCAACGCCAGCAAGGCTTTGCAGCTTTTGCAAATCGCGTGGCACTTCGCCATTGAATTTTTCGACCAAATCTTTTGAAAGCGCGATGACGTTCTTCGCCTTGTTGTTGTAGAGCCCAATCGTGCTAATATATTTTTTCAAACCACTTTCGCCAAGTTTGAGCATTTTTTGCGGCGTGTCTGCAATTGCAAAAAGTGCCTTCGTGGCCTTGTTTACACCAACATCGGTGCTTTGCGCCGACAAAACCACCGCCACCAAAAGTGTGTAATTGTTGCTATAAACCAATTCTGTCTGCGGCTGTGGATTTTGCTGCTGCCAGATCGCAAAAATCGCATCAATTTGTTTTTTATGCATTTTTTTCTTAAAAATTATTTACAAAAATAGTTTTTGCCTTAGTTTGGAGCCTCTTTTTACATATAAAAAATATTATAATAAAATTCTTTAAAATGCATTGCAAAAAATTGAAAGAAAAAATCACTGGAAAAGTTCACTTCATTGGCCTTGGAGGCATTGGTATGAGCGCCTTGGCGATGATTTTGAATAAAATAAATATTCCTGTTCAAGGTTCGGATTTGAGCGAAAATTATTTGACACAAACTCTGCGCGACCTTGGTATCACTTATTTTGTCGGCCACGATGCTGCGAACATCAGCGACGATATTTCTTTGATTGTTGAAACTTCAATCATCAAGCCAACCAATCCAGAAGTGCTTGCAGCGAAAGAAAAAAATATCCCAATCATCACTAGAGCCGAGCTGCTTGCCATGGTGATGAGCGAACATAAAGGCATCACAATTGCCGGCACTCACGGCAAAACCAGCACCACGGCGATGACGTCGTTGATGCTTGAAATTGCTGGCCTTGACCCAACTGTTATCAATGGCGGCATTATAAATTATTTCAAAAGCAATTCTAAAATTGGCAATGGCGAATATTTGGTTGCCGAATCGGATGAATCTGACGGCAGCTTTGTCAACCTTCCAACCTTGATTGGTGCGGTTACAAACATTGAGCCTGAGCATTTGGAATATTATGGCAACGACTTCAAAAAAGAGAAATCTTATTTTGAAAGATATATCACGCAAATTCCTGCTGAGGGCTTGTGCGTGCTGTGTTTAGACGATCCTGAAATTGAAAAAATTTATGAGCGCATCAAAAATAATCACAAAAATTTAGCGACTTATTCGATCAAAAAAGATGCGGATATTGTTGCTTTCAACATCAAGGCCGACACCAAAGGCCTCACTTTTGATGTCAAGTTTACTTTACAAAATCGTGTTATCAAAAATTTGCATATGCCAGTTTATGGCCTGCACAATGTCAGCAATGCTTTGGTTGCTGTTGCTATTGCTGATTTCCTCAAAATTTCGGATGAAAATATCACAAAAGCATTGCTCAGCTTCAATGGCGTGAAGCGCCGATTCACTAAGACTGGCGAGGTTGATGGTGTGGTGATAATTGACGATTATGGTCATCATCCAACTGAAATTAGAGCCACGCTGAAAGCGGCGCGCCAATTGGTTGGAGAGCACAAAATTTTGTTGGTTTTGCAGCCGCACAAATATACACGTTTGCACGATTTGTTTGACGAATTTTGTCATTGCGGAAGTGAGGCAGATGTGGTGATTGTGTCAGAAATTTATTCAGCCGGACAGCAGCCAATGGCAGATGTGACGCAGGATAGACTGATTGAAGGCATCAAAAAAACTGGTCACAAAAATGTTATAAAAATGAACAATGAAACTGAATTGGCGCGGCTGGTTAAAGACAATTCTGCGGCTGGAGATTTGGTTTTGGTGTCGGGTGCGGGAACAAGCACCTATTGGGCTAACAAGCTTCCAGAGCAATTGCGTGAATTAAAAAACTAGAAATATTTTTGTCAGTTATAACTGACAAAATCATCAACAAAAATATTTACATAATTTGAAAATGGCCACAAACACCAACATCGTAATAAAAAATCTTGATACGCTTGAAGCCATGCTGGAAGCCTATCCGCTGGTTTCACAAATGTATAACAAAATGGATTTTGCCAGCTATAAAGAAAATGTGCGCGAAATGATTGCGCTCAATAATTTTAAAATGGTGGGTGCATTTTTGGATGACGAGCTGGTGGGAGTTAGTGGCTATTGGGTTTCGTTTATGTTATATTGCGGACGTTATTTGCAAGTTTCAAATTTTGTTGTCGACAAAAACATTCGCGGCAAAGGCATTGGTCGCAGAGTTATGCGTCATTTGGAGCAGATGGCGCGCGATCTCAACTGCCAAAAATTTGTGCTCGATTCTTACACCGAAAACAAAAAATCGCATCCATTTTATTTTAGCGAAGGCTTTTATATTCGCGGTTTTCACTTTATGAAGGATTTGTAAAATGGCGAAAATAAAAATTGCAAGCTTCAACGTAAACTCTGTGAAGGCACGTCTGCCAAGCGTTTTGGCGTGGTTAAAAAATTCCAATCCTGATATTATTTTGCTGCAAGAACTAAAATGTCTTGAAAAAGATTTTCCTTTTGAAGCTTTTTTTGATGCGGGTTATAATGCTGCGGTTGTAGGACAGAAGACATATAACGGTGTGGCAATTTTGTCAAAATTTAAGATTGAAGATGTTGTAAAATCTCTGCCGCAACTTGAAAATGGTGGTGTAAAATCAAGTGGACATGTGTCAGATATAACTGACAGTGAAGAAATTCAAGAACAGGCGCGATATGTTGAGGCTGTTGTGTCTGCGCATGGCAAGGCTTTGCGCGTTGCCTCAATTTATGTGCCAAATGGCGGTGGTGAAATTTTGCCACATCAAAGCCTTGAAACTAGTGATAAATTTTTGTATAAATTAAATTTCTTCGATCGTCTCAATGCCCATTTCAAGCGGCTTCTGGCTTATGATGAAATTACAATTTTTGGTGGCGATTATAATGTGGCGGCAGAAAAAATTGATGTTTATGATCCAAAAAATCTTGAAGGCACAGTTTGTTTTCATCCGCTTGAAAGGCAGAAATTTCGCGGGTTGTTGAATTTGGGGCTGACAGATTCATATCGGGCGCTAAACCAGCAAACTCAAGCTTTCTCGTGGTGGGATTATCGCGGAAATTCTTGGCAATATAACAAAGGAATGCGAATTGATTATTTGCTCACTTCGCCGCTTGCGACGGACAAAATTTTGGCGGTGGCGATTGAGGATAAAGGTGTGCGAGATTTGGAGAAGGCTTCGGATCATTGTCCTGTCTGTGTTGAGATTGAGTTGTAGATTCACTCAAATATAACAATTTGTACTCTTTAAGATTTTTATTGACAATTGGGGCATAGCGCCATTACAACAAGAAACTCTACAAACAACGCAACCCGATCGAAAGCTTAGGCGCCTTAACCAAAAGTAATTTATATGGCTATTGTTAAAGCGGCATCTTTAAAGCATGCTATAGAATTGGCAAAAACAAGAAGTCCTGACATCACGGGGTTAGATCTTTCGCATTTATATTACATTGAAAATGATTTAGAAGAGCTAAATAATCTAGTCTCTGCTTTAAATGAAAATGCAACTATCGCAACTTTAAACCTTGGTTTCCTTGATATCAAAGATGCTGGCGCTAAAACCTTATCTAGAAATACAACTATCAAAACTTTAAATCTTAGTGGCAATAAGATCGGACCTGATGGTGCTCAAGCCTTAGCTGAAAATACAACTATCACAACTTTAAATCTTAAGCACAACAATATTGGACCTGATGGCGCTAAAGCCTTAGCTGAAAATACAACTATCGAAACTTTAGATCTTGATTACAATGAGATCGGACCTGATGGCGCTAAAGCCTTAGCTGAAAATACAACTATCACAAATTTAAATCTTAATCGCAATAATATCGGAAATGTTGGCGCTCAAGCCTTCGCTGAAAATACAACTATCACAACTTTAAATCTTGCTGCCAATAATATTGAAGGTGTTGGCGCTCAAGCCTTAGCTAAAAATACAACTATCACAACTTTAGATCTTGCTGGCAATAATATTGGGGATGTTGGCGCTCAAGCTTTCGCTGAAAATACAACTATCACAACTTTAGATCTTGCTGTCAATAATATCAGAGATGTTGGCGCTCAAGCCTTCGCTGAAAATACAACTATCACAACTTTAAATCTTTATTACAATCAGATCGGACCCGATGGTGCTAAAGCCTTTCTTAAAAATAAAACTATCACAACTTTAGATTTGCCCGATACAAAATATACTGCGGATTTAAAGGAAAAAATAGCGGCTAATAAATTAGCAATCGAAAAATTTCATAAAAAAGTCAGCGATCAACTTGGAAAAGCGGGAGAAGAAAGAGAATTATTTTTCAAGACTGAATTTTTTAGAAAATTGCGCGAAATGCCTACTCTCTTGCAAATTTTAAAAGATGAGGATGAGGCTGTATATAAAACTGTTGCGAAAGAAATTATATCAAAATTAGTTGAATCATATATTTTAATCCATTCTCCAGAAAAAAAAGACGTCGATTTGTTAACCCCACTTACAGGATATTTTGAATTAGTAGGCAATGCCTCAAATTTAACTCCTCGATACTTAAAACAATTATTACTTGACAATCCCAGAATTGAAGAAATATATGAAGCTGAAGCCGAAGCTGTAGCTGTAGCCAAAGCTGTAGCTGAAGGCAAGATTATTAAGAGTAGAAGCGATCTTTTTCTAGAGCGCCTAAATAAAGGCCGAGTCCCACAAAGTGCAAATGGTGAAACTAGTTTATGGAATAAAATCTCACTAACAGGTTTACAATCGCTTTTGCAACGCTTTTTGTTTGATGAGGATTTGCAAGAAGAAAAATTATTAAAAAGGTTGCGTCTTGTTACGAAAGTCAACACAGAGGATCGTATATTTGGAATACAATCTAAAGAAAACTTTCGAGCAATTATAAAATCTGTTGTTGAGGAAAATAGAAAGACCCCTGAAAAAAATAATGCCTGCGATATTGTTGAAAAATTTTTTAACGACCTGGTTGTCGAAAAAGCAATG
>CAYPUN010000104.1:0-1492 GCA_964413985.1 uncultured Rickettsia sp.
CTATTTTTAAATACGACAAGACGGATCTAAAACCTATTCTTCCTCATAGCAAGAATACATATAAGGCGTCACCGAATCAAACTCCGCCGCACAAGAATCCACGCGCTTATAAACCGGCAAAACCCCCAAATCATGACGAATCTTGCGAACATCACCTTCACTAATCGCCGTCAACTTCGCCAATCTCTTATCCGAAAAACCCATTTTCTTCAAAGCCCGCAAACCAGCGCCATATCTAGGCAATCCGTTCTTTTTTACTTCCGCCTCCGCATCAATAATCATTTTAATTTGCTCCAAAAACCACGGATCATAAGAAGTGATCTCATTGATTTTTTCAAGCGAAACGCCTTCTCTCATAGCCTGCGCAATCAACAACAGCCTATTTGGCGCCGCAATCTTAATTTTCTCGCTGATAATTTTTTTGCGCTGTTCAGCATCTTCCGATGCAATCAAAATATCATCAAGCCCGCTGATTCCAGATTCTAAGCTGCGCAACGCCTTTTGAAAACTTTCCGCAAAACAACGCCCAATCCCCATCGATTCACCAACCGACTTCATCGAGCTTGAAAGCACATTGTCGCTGCCCTTAAATTTCTCAAACGCAAAGCGTGGAATTTTGGTGACAACATAATCAATAGTCGGCTCAAACGAAGCGGGAGTAGCGCCGCCAGTAATATCATTTTTAATTTCATCAAGTGTATATCCAACCGCCAACTTCGCCGCCACCTTCGCAATTGGAAAGCCTGTGGCCTTTGAAGCAAGTGCCGAAGAGCGCGAAACGCGTGGGTTCATCTCAATCACCACCAATCGACCATCCGCCGGATTCACCGCAAATTGCACGTTTGACCCACCAGTTTCAACACCAATTTCGCGTAGCACCGCAATTGAAGCGTCACGCATACGCTGATATTCTTTGTCAGTCAACGTCAATGCTGGCGCCACAGTGATCGAATCGCCCGTGTGCACACCCATCGGATCAACGTTTTCAATTGAACAAATGATGATTGCGTTATCATTTTTGTCGCGCACAACTTCCATTTCAAACTCTTTCCAGCCAATGATTGACTCGTCAATCAGCACTTCGTGAGTTGGCGACATCATCAAACCATATTCAACAATTTGTTTAAATTCTTCCTCGGTGTAAGCCACGCCACCCCCTGCCCCGCCTAGTGTGAAGGATGGTCGAATAATTGCTGGCAAACCAATTTCTGGCAAAGCTGCAATTGCTGCTTCCAGAGTCTTAACGATGACGTTTCTAGGCGTCTCAAGCCCAATCTTCTCCATCGCTTTTTGAAAAAGTGAGCGATCTTCGGCTTTTTTAATCGCTTCAATTGAAGCGCCAATCAGCTCTACACCGTATTTCTCAAGGATTCCTGATTTAGCCAGTGCAATTGCACAATTCAGCGCCGTTTGGCCACCAACCGTTGGTAGCACTGCATCGGGCTTTTCTTTTTTGATAAACAGAGTAAATATTTTCCTTTGCATGCAAACG
>CAYPUN010000104.1:1502-5214 GCA_964413985.1 uncultured Rickettsia sp.
ACACCATTTTTTGCCAAAGCAATCGCACAATTTAAAGCCGTTTGGCCGCCAACCGTTGGCAAAACTGCGTCTGGACGCTCTTTTGCAATGATCGATTCAACAACTTTTGGGTCAATTGGCTCAATATAAGTGCGATCGGCCAAATTGGGATCGGTCATAATTGTGGCCGGATTTGAGTTGATGAGGATAACCTTGTAACCCTCTTCCCTCAAGGCTTTGCAGGCTTGTGTGCCAGAATAATCGAATTCACAAGCTTGTCCAATCACAATTGGCCCAGCTCCGATAATTAGGATTGATTTGATGTCTGTTCTTTTAGGCATGAAATTTACGAAGAAAAGTAATGAGAAATTATTGCGTATATTGTAAAATGAACGCGCAAAAAAGTCAATTTAACAAAATATGGAAAATAAAAAGAATAACCCTACAAAAAATAGTGCTTTAGCTGGACGCAAGCGTACCTTGAGCCGAGTGATGGCAATTCAGATTTTTTATCAGTTTGAATTTCACAAAAAAGCAATTCCACTTGAAGATTTAAAAAGTGATTTAATTGATAATTATGCAATTTCGGCCGAAGACGAAGTGCGCTCTTATCGCAGCCAAATTGACGAAACGCTAATTCAAAATTTAATTGGCGGCATGAATCTTGCTTTTGAAGAAATTGACACCGAAATAAAACCACTCTTAAAAAACGCCGCCGAGCTTAGCGACATGCTGCTGCAAATCATTCGCTTTGGCGCATTTGAATTAAAATTTTCAAAAAATATTGCGCTAAAAATTATCATCAACGAATATCTCGACATCGCTTCGTTTTTTTTCGCCGACAAACAGGTGAAATTTGTCAATTCAATTTTAGAAAAACTAGCGCAAAAATATCGCGAAGAAGAATTAACAAAAACTAAGAAAAATGACTAAAAAAATTCTTATCGGAAAAATAAATTCTGTTTTTGGAATTAAGGGCGAAGTCAAGATTATCAGCTATTGCCAGAACCCAACCGACATTGAAAAATATCCACTTTTCGACAAAAATGATGTTGCGCTCACATTAAAAATCACCAACAAAAACAAAGCAGTCGTTGGCACAACTTCCGATGGTGGCGCAATTTTAATTGCCAAAATTTCTTTGGCTGACGACCGCAATGCAGCAGAAAAACTGCGCGGCTTAGAAATTTTCACCGACCGCAAAAATTTCTCTACCAAACTAAAAAAAGACGAATTTTATCAAGAAGATTTGGTTGGCCTCAATGTTGTTGATGATGCAGGAAAAGTTTTAGGCAAAGTGCTGGCAGTGCTTGATTTTGGCGGCGGAGTGATGCTTGAAATTGAATTTAATGCGATAAAAGATTTAGAAAAAATTGAGAATTTTCCTTTCAAAAACGAATTTTTCCCAGAAATTGATGTTGAAAAAGGTTTTGTAAGAATCAATTTGCCCGAAGAGGTTATTGAGATTAAATAATCGCCGTCATCACAGCTGCGGGGATTTTTTTTGGACGAAAACTCTGCGCATCCACACTCACAATCTCAACATCCAAAACATTCAGCAACTCCGCACCACGCTTCATTTCTTGACGCATCGCAATCGAAGCCGCACCAATTTTCACCACCTCAACCGAAACATCCACCAAATCATCAAGCTTCGCCGGCCTTAGATAATCAAGCTTGCACGACCTAACCACAAACGCAATTTTCTCTCGCACCAACAAATCGCTTTGCGAAATATTGCGCGCCCGCAAAAAATCCGTTCTAGCGCGTTCAAAAAATTTGAGATAATTAGCATAATAAACCACGCCGCCAGCATCGGTGTCTTCATAGTAAACACGATATTGCGCGCTAAAATTATTTGACTTTGACATAGCAATTTGGAGTTTCGTAAAGTTTAATTTTTTTGCATTTTACATCTTTATTTGCAAATAATTTTGGACAGACCTCTTCAAGCAAAAACTTGGCGATGTTCTCGGCTGTAGGGTTATAAGGCAAGTAAAAAATTTCTTGCTGCGTGATTTTTGCAATTTCGTCACCGAGCTTTTTGTCATCACGCGACAAAATTGTGTTGTGATCAAAATTTTTATCAATCCATGAGCCCAGCAACTGCTTGATCTCACCAAAATCAATCACACGCCCAAGATTGTCCAAATCTTGATCAACAGCAACAAACGTTGCCTCCACAGCATAGCGATGTCCATGCAGCATTTTGCACTTGCTTTCGTGGTTCAAAATGCGATGCGCCGCGTCAAATTCAATTCTTCTTGTGCAAGTAATCATTTTATTTTATTCTGTTTTTATTTTATCTATGACCGAATTTCTAAACAAACTCAAATTCAACGAGCAAGGCTTGATAGCAGCCATTGCGCAAGATTCTAGCAGCAATCAAATTTTGATGCAAGCTTGGATGAACAAAGAAAGCTTGGAGCTGACTTTAAAAACCGGCTTCGCCACTTATTTTTCGCGCTCTCGCGGCACTTTGTGGAAAAAGGGCGAAACCTCTGGAAATTTGCAAAAAGTGAAAGAAATTCTCACCGATTGCGATTTTGATTGCATCTTACTAAAGGTTGAACAGCAAGGCCCCGCATGCCACACTGGCGCGGTTAGCTGCTTCTTTAACCCGATCCATTTTTAAGCACCAAATCTTTAAGAAATAGTGCGAAAAATCATTGATGCCGCAAGTTTTGCCGTGCGCAAATCAACATCAAATTCTGGGTTCACCTCAGCAAAATCAAGGGCTATCAGCTTTGGCGATTTTACAATCTCATCAAACACCGACATAAAAACATGATCGGGCACAACGCCATTAAGCGGCGTGGCACTAACTCCAGGAGCATAGCATGCCGCAAAAACATCCATGCAAACCGTCAGATAAACATAATCAACACTATCAGCAAAAGCCTTGACTCTAGCGATTATATCGCCTCTTTCATCATAATTAAATTGCTCACCCAAAACATAATCAACACCAAATTGTTGCGCCAAATCAAACAACAATTTTGTGTTGCCATATTTTTGAATACCAAGCGCGAGGCATTGAAAATGCTGGTTTTGCTGCGCCGCTTCAGTTGCAATTTGCCAAATGCTGGTGCCCGAAGACGCGCCAATATTTGGATCAATTGGACGCAAATCAAAATGCGCATCAATGTTGATAATCCCAATCTTGGCGCCGCCTGCCGCCTTATGCACAAAATTTTTAATGCCAAGATGATGACCATAAGTTACGTCGTGACCACCTCCAAGCACAATTGGCGTGCAGTTGCTGGCAAGAATTTTCTCAACATAAATTGCCAATTCTTGCTGCGCCGCCTCTAAATTAGCGTCTTCGCACGCTATCACGCCACCATGAAACAAAATCACATTTTCAAAATGCACTGGCAAACTTGCCATTGCCTGCGCGATCGACGCATGACCATTTGCCGCCCCAACGCGCCCTTGGTTTCGACGCACCCCTTCATTGGTTGCAAAAGCCAAAAACACATAGCCCTTATAACCCTCCGGCAAAATAATTTCTTCCTTTTGCAAATCAATATATTGAATCACCTGATGAAACCGAGCCACGTCTGGCGTAGTTCCATCAACTCTTCCTAGCATTTTGGTAGCAGCTGTATATATCATATTTTTAGTTTTTAAATTTTTAATTTAAGCTTGTTTTGATAATCGTCTCTTTATCGTGGGTGATATAGCTCTTAGACGCGACTGAGCCACGCTTGGAGCGTCTAAGAGCTATATC
>CAYPUN010000105.1:0-5191 GCA_964413985.1 uncultured Rickettsia sp.
GCCGATCAGGGTTTTGGTGAGGAAGTCGGATAATCCTTATGCGCAGAAGAAATAGTTGAAAGCTGGCGGAGGCTTTGGCAATAAAGCGCCAAAGTCCGCCAATTTTTTTGGTTTGGAAGTGCGGGTTTAGTGTCTAGTGGCTCCCGGTGAAGTTCTTATGTTCATTTTTGACGTATTTCTTAAATTAACGTCTTTGACAACTTCCCCAGTCATTACATTCAAAGCCGCAGGATTGCTTGGGGCATCTTCTGGAATTTTAGTGTTTCTTGTTTTTTTCAAATCATCATTAGTGTCTTTAATCCACTCTAATACCAATCCCTCATGAAACTGTTTAATAGTCCTCAGAGAATTCAAAACCAAATCTTTAAGCGCCGGTGTTTCTGCGCATTTTCTGTTCAAATTCATATCTTTTACGTCCCTGGCAAAGTTTGCAAGCTTTTCGTCTTCGATTGTCAAAGCGCCACAGAAAATTAACAATGAAGATTTTTGTGCGGTTGTGAGTGCGTTTGGATTAGCGCCAACAGAGTCTTTATCCCAAATTTCTGCCAATAATTTTTCGGCGTCAGTTGATTTTGCCAATTGACTGTTGATTTTTTTCAAAGCACCAACGAAGCTGCGAAATAGGGCGTTTTTGCGGCCATTTTCGGCGATTTCGGCTTCTGAGCCCTCCACCACCCTGTCTTTGTGAGCTCTGTCTATGGTGTCTTTGCCTATGGCAGAGCTAAATTGCAATTTGGCGCCTTTTGCGAGGGCCTCGGTTAGTCTTCCACGATCAATTGCGTGCTTTTTTTCTGTTCCGGCTGAAGCTGGGCGAGGCGGTGTGATTGTGGTTGGGATTAGTCGAGTTCCTCCAGGAGCGCTTGCGGGCCTTGTGGTGCCGCCAGCAGGAGTTTTGGGAGTCAATGCAGCAATGGCAGCCGCCGCGGCAGCCGCAGCCGCAGCTCTTCTTTCTGCTGCAGCCTTTTCTGCCGCTGCTTGATTGAGTAGTTTTTGCTTAGCTTCTTCAAGCGCGGCAGCATGTTGTTTGGCTTCCTCTTCTTCCTCTTTTTTCAAGGCTTGCAATCTTCTTTTTTTCTCAGCAATTTCTTTTTCTTTTTCCTCAAGATCTCTGCTTCTTGCTTCCGCTTCTTCTCGAGCTTTTTGTTCAAGTTTTGCTAACTCAGCCTTTTGAGCCTGTAGCTGTGAAGCCAACTCTGCATCTCGAGCGCGAAGAGCATCTGCGGCCTTTTCTGCCGCTTCCGCCGCTGCTGCTCTCGCCGCCGCAGTTTCAGCTTCAGCCTCTGCCCTCGCCGCCGCTGCCGCAGCCTCAGTCGCAGCCAATGCGTCCGCAGCCGCAGCAAGAGCCGCCGCCGCTTCCGCCGTAGCCGCAGCTCTTGCAGCCTCTTGCGCAGATAATTCAGCTTTAGCATCAGCGTCTGCTTGCCTTAATTCTGCCAAGCGTCTTGCAGCTGCTGCAGCAGCTTCTGCAGCAGCTTCGGTCGCAGCCTTATTTTCTTTCTCGGCCCGCTCTAATTCAGCCTGAAGATTAGTCAACTCATCTTCGCTCAACTCTGGAGCTTCTGTACCTTTGTAATCTTGTGCCGCTTGCAGCCTCCTTTTTGCATCTGCAATTTGAGCATCAAGCTCTTGCTTTTTTCTTGCCGCCTTTTCTGCATTTGCGCGTATTGTTCGCTCTATTTCGCTTTCAATTGCAGCACGCTCCGCTGCAGCTCTGGCAGCTGCGCCATCGTCAACATCAGCAGTTTTGTTTTTTAGTTCGAGAAGTCTATTCCTCGCGTCATCAATTTCTTTTTGCAACCTTTCAGCTTCTTGCTGAGCCGCTTGTTCAAGCTTAACTCTTTCTTCTTCAAGTCGCTCTCTTTCACGTTCTTCATCCGCTAGAAGTTTTGCCTTTTGTGCCACAAGTTCTTCTTGGGCCGCTTTCAATTGACCTTCAAGATCTTTCAGCGAGTTATCTTTGCCTGTTGCTTCTTTTGGAGTTTTTAATTCTGCCAGTTCTGACTCAAGTTTCGCCATTTTATCGCGCAATTCTTGTTCCCTAGCTTTTTCTGCAGCAGCTCGCTCTTCATCTTCTCTCCTTTTTTTCGCTTCAAGCGCAGCCTTTTCATCTTGCAGTTTTTTTATTGTATCAACAAGTGCATTTTGTGGTTTAGTTGCTTTCGCCTCTCTTATCAAGCGCTGTGCTTCTAATTCGCGAGCTTCTTGCTCTTGTTTTAATTTAGCAAGTTCTGCCTCTAATCCTTGTTTTATCGCTTCTTGCGCTCTTTCGAAATTTGCACGTTCTTGTTGTAAAATTCTATTGGCTTCTTCCCACTTATTGTTTTTATCGGCACTACTTCTTGCCTCTTCTATTTTTCTTCCCGCTGTAATTTTTTGCAATTCTAATTCCGCTTGCATTCTTTGCTGTTCTTCTTGCAGCATTTTTAATCTGCTCTCAATTGCCTTGCGCTCATTTTCTTCTTGCAATCTTTTTTTCTCTCCTCTTTGCTCAACGCCAAGCTCGAATTCTGATTTTGCCGCCGCTAGCTTGCTATCAAGCTCGCCTTGATTTGCCCCTTGGTCTTGTGCAGCTTCTGCTTTTTTGTGTTTAGCTTCCAAATAAGCATCGATCCGGTATTGATCTTGTTGTTTTGTGTTATTTTCAATCAGCCTTACAAAAGCATCTTTTTCTAAATCCGTAAAAACACTAAGAGTTGACGGAGTTTTACCGCGATAGCGTCCATAAAACTGGACCATGTCATCAATTGATTTGTCTTTTGAGGCGCATTGAACAATAACCCTGTCAACATCTAAAGCTAGCGATCCCACGTCTCCACCAACTGCAGTGGTTTTATCGTATAATATAACGCGTGGAAGTCCTTGTTTTGCGTCAATCTTCAAGCATTCGTCATCAACATTTTCTTCATCAACTTCTTTGCAGGTGACTTTTCCATCTTCCTTTTTCCAAATTTTATAGCGCAATTTTTGATTAACCATTCCGGCATTTGCAAAACAAGGCGTTACAGCAATAAAATTTTCTTTAGAGATTTTATTAAGATCTTGCTCGCTAAAATCTTTAACAGAGCGATCTGGCAAGATATATAAAGTTGATCTGTTTCTAGCAAGATCTGCTATTGGTTTATATTCTTGAATATTTTCCGTTTTTGTAACTGCGGCTTCTGCAATTTTTCTTTTTAAAAGATCTCGCTTTTTTATCATATTTTGCGCAGTTTCAGCTTTTTGCTGCGCTTTTCTAAATGCCGATTCTGCATTTTTTACCGCCCTATCAAGAGCGAGGCCTATTGATTTTGCGTCTATCTGTTGCGAGTTATGTTTCAATAATTCTTCCGCCAATTCTTTTGCGGCTTTATCGTTGCTTGTGTTTGCCGTGAAGGCTTTTATTTTCTGTTTTAATTTTTCATCATCTTGATCTTCCGAGTCGAGAAAAAGTTTTGTTGGACTCGTTTCTAATTCCACCAAATATTCTTTTTTATTTGCAAGAATATCAAGTCGTTCTTTCTCATCAGCTTTTGAGGAAAGCTGTTGCAAAAGATCAAGCAATTTTTCCGAAGGTCCGCCATCTGCCCTTTTTTTCGCCTCATAAAGCGCATCTTGCGCATCTTGCGCGGTTTTGTATAGCTCTACTGCTTTGCGCTTAATTCTCTTTTGTGCAATATTATATATTTCTGGGTTTTCTGTTGCCCCAGCAAGAACAACCAAAATACCCTTTGATGCCAATTCGCGTACAAATTTTTCCTTTCTAATTTCAATTTCACGCAAATCTTTTACGTCTTCAATCCCAACTGATTTCAAAAAACTTTCGCCTTGAAAATAAATCTCGTCTATAATTACAACTTCAGTTTTGGCTGTTACAGCTGTAGATTTGGAAGCCGCTTTATTTCTTAATTCTGCAATTTTTGCTTCTGAGCTGTTCAAATCAACAGAGGAAATATTTATTTGGTCTCCATAATATTTTGTTATTATGTTGATCAAGAAAGTTTTGCCTTGGCCAGTTCCTCCGTCAAATTTTACGGAGGCAACGCGCAAATCGCCAGGAGTGGCCTCTGCTTTTGTTAATTTTGCCTTTAACTCTTCAAGTCTTTTTTCAAAAGCATCAAGCGCGGTATGTTGCCATTTTGCAAAAACAGTTTTTCTCAATTCTAATTTTTTATCTTCAGGCAACAAAGACGATTCAAAAGGTGAGCGTGATGGTTGAGTTAGTGCGAAATTCATCTTTCCACTTTTGGCAACAACTTTTTTTTGCTCATCCCAAACCAATTTTGGATATTCATTTTTTGCATCAAGCGCTATTTGAAAATCACCTCTAACCTCTGCCGCTAAATTCTTTGCCAATTTACCATCATTTTCCCTGCCATTTTCGCAAACATATTTTATTTGCGCCAAAATCAAATTAAATTCATTTAAAAGCAAATTTCTTGCAGCTGATTCTGGTAGTCTTATGAGTGTGGCATTCTTTTCAGAGAATTTTTCTAACAAGAATAAGGCTAGTGTAAATGGATCTTCTGATTGATTTAGATTTTTTCTTCCAGAGTTTTCTTTTAAAGCTTTTAGTGGGGCGTATTCAAATCGAACAATATCTTGAAGATTTTTGCTTTGATCGCGTTTGATCTTGCTTAAGAGGTGATTTATAAAATTTTCTACAATCGCTGTGTCTTTAAAAAATAGCCCAGACACCTGACCTGTGTTATAGCGCAACTTTCCAGCGAGACTGTCTATTGCACGACTTCCATGCGTATCTGCGCCAACAAATAAAAAATCTCTAACATTTTCTTCGGAAATTCCGCTAATTGCTATCGCAAAAGGATTCTTTCCAGGCTCTTGAAGATATTTGATATAGCCATGATTTTGATCGGTATAGTCGAATGCATTGTCGCTGATTTCAGCTATTTTAATGCTTGGTTGTAACATTCTCGCGTTGTCAATTTTTTTGACTTCTTTTGCCACTCTGTTATCCATATTCTTCACCATTTTTTACGCAACAACCCTCAGGCGAGCTTTTTTGCGCGCAGATTGGTTGAGCGTGTTTTGTTGTTATGATTTTTCTAAAAAACACGACCTAACTTGACATCATACCACATTTTTGGCTTTGGGTCAAGCGGAATCGCGTTTTTGGCAGCTTTTTAGTGTAGTTTTGCACCAAAATCAGCGTGGGTGAAATTGTTGATAGGCGCTGAGGAGCCTTGATTTGTCT
>CAYPUN010000106.1:0-5091 GCA_964413985.1 uncultured Rickettsia sp.
AAATCAAGCATTGCCGACATTGAGAAATCTATGTCGATTAATGAGGCTTATGAGGTTTTGATCAATCCATTGCTACGCGCTATTCATTTATTGCAGCTAAAAAATTATGATATTTTGGCAGAGCAAAATGGTGTCAAGCCAGATATGGCAACTCTTGAAGAGATTTTGGAATTGCGTCAAGAAATTGCTCATTTGGCAGTTGAAAAAATTGCTGAAGTTAAAAAAAATTTGCGCCAAAAAATCAAAACTGCACTCGAAGAATTTGCGCAATTAATGCAAAATGATGACCATGCCAACGCCGCTCAAATATTAATCCGAGCTCGCTATTATCAAAAAACTTTGGATGACTTAAAAAATGGTTGATTACAACTCTTAATAATATATATTAACTCTTAATAACAATTATTAACCATTAATAACCGCTATTATGACAAGAATATTTTCACTACAGCTATCTGACAAAGAATATAAAGCGATTGAAACTATCGCTAAGCAAGAAGACCGAAGCAAGGCCTATCTGGTTCGCAGCGCGATCTTAAATTTTATTCAAGACCAGAAGGATATAAAAAAAGCAAAAAAAACTTTAAAAGAAATAAAGTTAAAAAAAAGAGCGGTTGTGAAGTGGGATGATATAAAAGACGCTTTGTAAACAAGTTTAAAATAAAAACACCTGAAAAAAACCCATGTTTAAAATTACAATAGAGCGCGAGGCTTTGGATAATCTTAAAAAGCTAGATGGCTCAATAAGATTGAGAATAAAAAAATTTATCGATCAACGTTTGAGGCTTGATCCAAGAAGCTGTAGCACACTTTTGGTGGGGAACAAAAATATTGCCCGCGCTAGAGTTGGCGATTATAGAATAATTTTTAAATTAGATAATTTAGAAAAAACGATATTAATTATTGATGTTAATCATCGCAGTAAAATTTATAAATAATGGCACTTTTTAAAATTACAGAACCAGTTGTTGAAAACAAAATGCAAGAAGTGCCGGCGGTTGTGGGCATTGATCTTGGAACCACTAACTCGTTGGTTTGTATTGTTGAAAATGATCAGGTGAAAATTTTTGCGGATGAGTTTGGCAATCAATTGCACAAATCTGTTGTGGCGTTTGATGAGGCTGGCGAGGTGCTTGCTGTTTGCAACGAGGCCGCTTTGCAAAATCACAAATTCAAAATTTCTTCAATCAAAAGATTGATGGGGAAAGGTTTTTCTGATGTGAAAAATTCGCGTGATGATTTTGAATTTAAATTTGTTGAAAATATCGACAACAACAATGATGCCTCCAAAGCCGCACCAGACAACGATTTGCTGCATATTGCAATTGGCAAAAAAAAATATACTCCAAGCGAAATCGCCGCAGAAATTTTAAAATATTTAAAAAAGTTAGCAGAGAAAAATCTTAATACAGAAATACAAAAAGCTGTAATTACAGTTCCAGCTTATTTTGACGAAGCCGCAAAAAATGCCACAAAATTGGCAGCACAATTGGCTGGTTTGGAAGTTTTGCGATTGGTCAGCGAACCTACAGCCGCAGCGCTTGCTTATGGTCTTGACAACAAAAGCGAAGGTGTTTATGCGGTTTATGATTTGGGTGGCGGCACTTTTGACGTGTCAATTTTAAAAATGACAAAAGGTGTTTTTAAAGTGCTTGGGGTGAGTGGAAACAATGCCCTTGGCGGTGATGATTTTGATGATTTGATTACAAAAAAATTGCAAGCGCCAACAAAAATTGCGCAAAAGTTGAAAGAAGATTTGAGCAGCAGCGACAAGGCTTCGCACGAAAATTTCACTCTCACAAAAAACGAATTTGAAAAATTAATTGAGCCAAAAATCTCGCAAACAATAAATTTAACCAAAAATTTATTGGATGATTTAGAGCTTGAAGCCCTTGATATCAAAGGCGTCATCATGGTTGGTGGCTCCAGCAGAATTCCGCTGATTCATCAAAAACTGAGCGAAATTTTTGGCGCTGCAAAAATTTTAACCAATCTTGATCCAGATCGCACAGTGGCTATTGGCGCAGCTTGGCAGGCTTATAATTTAAGCGGCCAAGGCAACAATTTGCTGCTTGACGTGATTCCACTTTCGCTTGGAATTGAAATGATGGGCGGCATTGTTGACAAAATGGTTTTGCGCAATTCAACAATTCCGCTGGCACTCAAAAAAGAATTTACAACTTATGCCGACAATCAAACCGGCATGAAATTTCACATTGTGCAAGGTGAGCGCGAATTTGCCAAAGATTGTCGCAGCCTTGCCAATTTTGAAATAAAAAACATACCAGCTCTGCGAGCAGGACTGGCAAAGGTTGAGGTGATTTTCAAAATTGACGCTGACGGGCTTTTGACAATTCAAGCGCAAGAAAAAACCACTGGCCAAAAACAAGAAATTTCGGTGAAACCAACTTATGGTTTGGATGAAAATGGCATCAAAAAAATGTTGATTGATTCGCTGCAAAATTCGAAGGAAGACATTGTGGCGCGGTTGAAATCGGAGGCGATTTTTGAAGCAAAACAAAATCTCGATTTTTTAAAACGCGATTTAAAAGATTATAAAAATTTGGTTGAAGCAAAAGATCTGCCAAAAATTGAAGAGGCGATGAAGCGCCTAGAATCAATGCTTGCAAACGATTGCAGCAAAGAAGAAATTGTGGCGCAGCAAAAAATTCTTGAAGAGGCAAGCGAAAATTTTGTGCTCAACAAAATGAATGAAAGCTTGAAAAATTATATCTCAAAAAAAATCGATGAAATTTAAAATTCACTCAAACTTCAAGCCCGCAGGAGACCAGCCGCAAGCAATATCCAAGCTTATCGCCGGCCTCAAAGCAAAAAAGCAAAATCAGACATTGCTTGGCATCACTGGCTCGGGCAAAACTTTTACGATGGCAAATATCATCGAAGCCACGCAGCGCCCTACTATGATCATGGCTCACAACAAAACTCTCGCCGCGCAACTTTATGGCGAAATGCGCGATTTTTTTCCCGAAAATGAAGTTGGATATTTCGTTTCGTTTTATGATTATTATCAGCCCGAAGCTTATATCCCTAAGAGCGACACTTACATCGAAAAAGATTCTGCCATCAACGAACAAATTGACCGCTTGCGCCACGTTGCCACGCGCGCTTTGTTTGAGCGGCGCGACACCATCATCGTTGCGTCAGTTTCGTGCATTTATGGTATCGGCTCGCCAGAATTTTATTCTAAAATGGTGTTGCGCCTCAAGCTTGGCGACAATTTCAATCGCCAAAAATTTTTGCTGCGCCTAGTTGATTTACAATATAAACGCAACGACATCGCCTTTGAACGAAACGCCTTCAGAGTGCGCGGCGACACGGTTGACGTGTTTCCATCACATTTCGAAGATCGCGCTTGGCGCCTCAATTTTTTTGGCGACGAGATTGACGAAATTGTCGAATTTGATCCACTCACCGGCGAAGTTTTTTGCAAATTAACTGACATCGCTTTATATCCCAGCTCGCACTACGTAACGCCGCAAGACACTTTGCATCACGCCTTAAAACAAATAAAAATCGATCTAAAAATCAGACTCGACGAACTTGAAAAACACAACAAAATCGTCGAAGCCCAACGCCTGCAACAGCGCGTGACTTATGACATGGAAATGATTTTAACCACCGGCACTTGCAAAGGCATCGAAAATTATTCGCGCTATCTGACCGGAAGAGGCGCTGGCGCTGCTCCGCCAACATTGTTTGAATATTTGCCAAAAGACGCTTTGCTGTTTGTTGATGAAAGCCACGTCAGCGTGCCGCAAATTGACGGCATGTATAAAGGCGATTTTGCACGCAAGTCAAACCTTACAGAATATGGCTTCCGCCTGCCAAGCGCGCTTGACAATCGCCCCCTAAAATTTGCCGAGTGGGAGGCCTTCAAGCCACAAACCATCTATGTTTCGGCCACTCCGTCAAAATATGAAATTGAAAAATCGCAAGGCGAAATTGTCGAGCAAATCATACGCCCGACTGGCCTGCTCGACCCTGTCTGCGAAATTCGCCCCGCCAAAACGCAAGTTGATGATTTGATAAATGAAGTAAAAAAAGTTAGAGACAAGGGCTTTCGAACCCTTGCCACCACTCTCACCAAGAAGATGGCCGAAGATTTAACAGATTATCTCAAAGACGTTGGCATCAACGTTGTCTATATGCATAGCGACGTTGACACGCTTGATCGCATCGAGATTATCCAAGATTTGCGCCGCGGCAAATATGACTGCCTAATTGGCGTCAACCTGCTGCGCGAAGGCCTCGACATCCCCGAATGCGCGCTGGTTGCAATTCTCGACGCCGACAAAGAAGGCTTCTTGCGCGGCGAAACCGCACTCATCCAAACCATCGGCCGCGCCGCGCGCAACAGCGAAGGCCGCGTTATTCTTTATGCCGACAAAGAAACCAAATCCATCGTCAAGGCGCTTGGCGAAACCAACCGCCGCCGCGCCATCCAAATTGAATATAACACCAAACACAACATCACCCCAACCACCACCAACAAAGCAATCGGCTCGGCGCTTTCAAATTTATACAGCAAAAAATCAGAAATTATAAGAGAAGGATTTGTCGACGAAATGGCGCCAATATTGAACGCAGCGCGTGGTGGAAACTTTGCGCCGCTTGACAAAAAGATTGATGATTTAAAGAAAGAAATGCTCAAACACGCTGCGGATTTGGAGTTTGAAAAAGCCTCCAAAGCCAGAGACAGAGCGCTTGAGCTCGAGCAGTTGAAGCTGCGGTTTTAGAAGGAAATACACCTCCCCAACCACTCTCATCACCCAGCACCACGCCCACCTGAAGCAGAAGAAGGAGCGAACTTTGTATTTTTTGCAGCTTCTACAGCTGCTGCTGCCGCTTCCTTAGCAGCTTCAGCCACAACATCCGTTACCGACAACACCATAACATCCCCAGTTGGGTCTGTTGGCAATGCATCCGACAAAGCATTAGCATCCGCAACATGGCTGCGAACGGCAGATGCAGCGGCAGCGGCAGCGGCTTTCTTTTGCAATAACAATGCCGCAGCCTCAGCTTTTGCAGTCGCCATTCCTCCAGTAGCCGCCAAATCCGCCAATTTTGCGT
>CAYPUN010000107.1:0-5084 GCA_964413985.1 uncultured Rickettsia sp.
CTTTAATTTTGAAATTGTTCTTGAGCTAACAATCTCAACTTCATCGCCAACTTTTACTGTTTTTCCAGCAGATTCGACTAAATATTTTTTGTGCACTGTGACATATTTGCCATATTTCTCGTGTTTTTTGTAAACAGTCGAAATTGCTTTAAAAGTTTTGTCATCAATTATGTTTAGAACCTTTACTTTCATTGCTTTTAGGCTTTATTAGTTTTTTTATTATTGATCGCAGTAAATATTCTTGCGATCTCTTTTTTCTTGTTTTTGAAATCTCTAATCAAAACAGCTTCTCCTGAAGATGCTTTGATTCTAAGCATCAAAAGATCTTTTTTTAGATTTGCTATTTCAGCTAATTTCGATTTTTTTTCTTCTTTTTTCATATTTATTTATTTTTCGCCGATATCTTAAACTAAACTAACAATTTTTGTTGTAAAAGGCAACTTTGCAGCAGCCTTTTCAAGAGCAACGATTGCCGAAGCGTTGTCGATGCCATCAATTTCAAAAATAATTCTACCCGGTTTAATCTTAGAGATATAGTATTCAACGTTACCCTTACCGCTACCCATACGAACCTCTGCAGGTTTTTTAGTAACTGGGATATGAGGAAATACCATAATCCAAAGCTTTCCAGCTCTTTTCATATAGCGAGTAACAACTTTTCTCGCCGACTCAATTTGTTTTGAGTTCAACTTGCCAGGTTCAAGAGCCTTGAGGCCATAAGATCCATAAGCAAGAGTGTTTCCTGTAGCTGAAACACCAAGAATTTTTTTTCCGCCCTTCTGGGCTTTACGATATTTTGTTTTTGCAGGAGTTAGCATATTCTATTTTTTCTTTTCAATAAAACCTTTATAAATCCAAACTTTAACGCCAATAACGCCATAAGTTGTGTAAGCATTAGCAGTAGCATAATCGATATTGCAACGCAATGTGTGCAAAGGAACTGAACCTTCTTTGTACCATTCTGTACGAGCAATTTCAGCGCCGCCTAATCTGCCGGCAACTGAAACTTTAATTCCAAGTGCGCCGAACTTCAATGCAGATTGCATTGTTTTTTTCATAACTTTTTTGAAAGCTGCACGTCCTTCTAGTTGTTTTGCAATGCTTTGCGCAACTAGAGAAGCGTTGGTGTCAGGCTTGTCAATTTCAACAATTTTAACTTCAACTTTTGAACCAGCAATTTTTTCAACTGCATGATTGATTTTTTCAATATCAAGACCTTTTTTGCCGATCAAAACACCCGGTTTTGAAGTTTTGATGATCAAATTAACTTTATCAGAAGGTCTTTCAATCACAACTGAGCCAATGCCGCAATGTGAATAATTCTTTTTGATAAAAGCTCTGATCGCGATATCATTGATCAGTTTTTTAGCATAATTTTTCTTATCATACCAGACGGATTCCCAATTTTTATTGTTGAGTAATCTGAAACCAACTGGATTAACTTTTTGACCCATATTATTTTAAGCTTTAGGTTGAACTTTAGTATTTTTTACTTTTTTCTCTTTAGTCTTTTTTTCAACAACTTTTTCTTCCTTTTTTTCTGCCAAAACGACACGGATGTTGCTGAATGTTTTCAAGATGCGACTAGATTTTCCGCGACCTCTTGCTGAGAATCTTTTAAGAGCAAAAGCGCGACCAATGTCGATTCTTTGCACAATCAAGCTGTCAACATCGAGATTGTGATTGTTTTCAGCGTTTGACATAGCTGAATAAATCAATCCACGAACGATTGGAGCAAGTTTCAATTTAGAAAATTTCAACACATCTAAAACGCGAGCAACCGGTGCTCCCGCAAGGCCGCCAGTAAGTCTTTGGACTTTAAGGGGGCTTGATTTTACTGCTTTAAGATATGCTACAGCAATTTTTTCACTCATAATATTATGCTTTTTTAACTGTTTTATCACCACCGTGACCATAAAAAGTTCTTGTTGGAGCAAATTCGCCAAATTTATGGCCAACCATTCCTTCAGTTACTGTTACAGATACAAATTTTTTGCCATTATGAACGGCAAAGTTTATTCCCACAAATTGTGGCAAAATAGTTGATCTTCTTGACCAAATTTTGATCATTTGTTTTTTTGACGAGTTGATATATTCTCTTGCTTTTTTAAGCAGATATCCATCAACAAAAGGTACTTTCCAGGTCGATCTAGGCATATAAAAAATTAATTAATATCAACGCTTCACGCGCCGATTTTATTTATTTGCTGCAAATAATTGCAGCTTTCCTTGACGTTATTTAGAACGTCTTGATTTAACGATAAAGCGGTTGGTAATGTTGTTTCTTTTTCTAGTAATTTTGCCTTTCGCAGATTTACCAGTTGGAGAAACAGGATGTCTACCACCAGAAGTTTTACCTTCACCACCGCCATGTGGGTGATCTACAGGGTTCATTACAACACCACGGACAGTAGGTCTGATTCCGAGCCATCTAGATCTACCGGCTTTACCGATAACGATGTTTTTGTTGTCGAAATTCGAAACTGATCCGATTGTTGCGATACAGTCAAGCAAGAACAATCTGATTTCACCTGATTGCATTTTTACCAAAGCGTATCCACCATCTTTTCCAACTAGTTGGGCATAAGTTCCAGCTGATCTTGAAACAGCGCCGCCGCAACCTGGTTTTAGCTCAATATTGTGGATGATCGTTCCAATTGGGATCACTGCCAAAGGCATTGCGTTACCAATTTTTACGTCGATCAATTTTTTTGACGAAATGATTTTGTCGCCAACAACTAATTTGTGTGGAGCCAAAATGTATGTATAGATTCCGTCGCTATATTTTAGCAAAGCGATGAAAGCTGTACGGTTTGGATCATATTCGATACGCTCAACCACTGCTTCGACGTCAAAACGATCTCTTTTGAAATCGATGACGCGGTAAGATTTTTTGTGGCCGCCAGACTTGTGGCGCACAGTGATGTGGCCCATGTTGTTACGACCAGAATCGTTGCCAACAGTTTTGGTAAGCATTTTAAGTGGACCGTCTTTCCAAAGTTCACTTCTATCGATCGTTATCAGCTTTCTTAAAGCGGGTGTAACGGCTTTGTAATGTTTAAGAGACATTTTTTAAATAAACCTCTAATTGAAATTGATTGATTGACCTTTTTTCAAAGTCACAATTGCTTTTTTACGCGATTTGGTTTGTCCTGAAACGCCTTTAAATCTTGTAGTTTCGGCACGCAAATTCGCGATATTAACTTTTATAACTTCTACGTTAAAAATTTTTTTAATTAAAGAAGCGATTTCTTTTTTATTGCAAGAAGGATCAACTTCGAAGCAATATTTATTGCCGTCAGCCAACTGTTTGTTAGACTTTTCGGTATAAATTAAACCTTTAATTTTGTCGTAATTTAATAGAGCTGTCATTATTGCAATACTCCTAAAATGCTTGTTTCAAAAACCTTGCTATCAACGATTAGTTGATCAAATCTTAGCAAATCATAAACGTTAACCGCTTTGATATCTAAAGCCTTTACGTGCTTGATATTTTGCGCTGATTTTGCTAGAGCGACGTTATTTTTTGATGAACCATCAAATAGAATTAACGCGCTGCTAAATTTGTTGCTTTCTAAAACTGAATTAATTTTTGCAGTTTTAACTCTGTCAGAAGTAACTTCTGCGAAAAGAGTAACTTTATTTTCTTGAAGCTTCAATTTCAAAGCGTCAGAAAGAGCCAATTTTACGATCTTTTTTGGCATAGAGAAATCGAATGATCTAGGCATTGGTCCGTGGCATGTACGTCCACCAACGAATTGCACTGATCTTTTGCTACCTTGACGAGCGCGGCCTGTGCCTTTTTGCTTGTGAGGTTTTGCAGTTGTTCCAGAAATTTCTGCCATAGTTTTTGTTTTGGCAGTTCCTGCTCTTCTTGCAGCCAATTGCCATCTTACTGTGTAAGCGACAGATTTTGGACTTTCGCAGTCAAGACTAACGTCAAGCTTAAACTCTTTAGTTTTAGAGTCTTGCTTAGTAGCGTCTTGATCAAAATTTAATGTTTTTAAAGCTATAGATGTCATATAAATTATATTTTAGCAATCTTAACTATTACATCGCCACCCGTGTTGCCTGGGATTGCGCCTTTGATACCAAGGACAGATTGTTCTTTGTCAATTACCAAAACTTGTAAGTTTTTAACGGTGATTTTGTCAACACCCATATGTCCGGCCATTTTTTTGCCTTTGAAAACTTTACCTGGATCTTGTCTTTGACCAGTTGAACCATGTGAACGGTGAGATACAGATACACCGTGAGATGCTTCCAAACCAGCAAAGTTGTGTCTTTTCATAACACCAGCAAAACCTTTACCCATAGTGATGCCGCTTACGCTGACGAAATCGCCTTCTTTCAAAATTGTGTCGATTGCAATTGAATCGTTAGTTTTGAATTGTGAGCCTTTTTTAACTTTAGATTGCTTTACCTTTTTGAACAAAGGAGTAGATTTTTTGTTGAAAAATCCGATTTGAGATTTGTTCAATTTTTTTGGATTTTCTACTTTATCGAAAGCAATAACCAAGCTGTCAAAATCTTTATTTTCGTTGATAGCTAGATCAAGGACGCAATTGTCGTAAAGCTTCACGAATGTAAGAGGCGAAAGAGTGCCTTCTTCATTGAAGAGGTGACTCATACCGATTTTTTTTCCAATTAATTCCAACATTTTAAAATATTTTTAATTTTTTGCGCCGTTTAGAGCGATTTTGATATTTACTCCGGCTGACAAGCTGAGCTTCATCAAAGCATCAACTGTTTGAGCAGTTGGGGTGATGATTAACAATCTTTTTGAAGATCTGATCTCGAATTGTTCGCGAGAATCTTTATCTACGTGTGGTCCTCTGATTACGGTGAATTTTTGAATTTTAGTTGGCAAAGGAACTGGGCCTTTAATAGCGGCGCCAGTTCTTCTGACAGTACTGATTATTTCGAACATTGCTTTGTCAAGCACAATGTTGTCAAAAGATTCAAGAGTTATTTTTATGTTTTCTTTTTTCATAATTTTTTATTCAAACCAATCACAATTCTGGTTTACTTAATAATTTTAGCAACAACCCCCGCACCGACGGTTCTTCCGCCTTCACGGATCG
>CAYPUN010000108.1:0-5083 GCA_964413985.1 uncultured Rickettsia sp.
CCATGCTCGCCCCTTTCGAATATTTCCAATATTTTCGCAACACCCACGACGCCGACGTTTCGCGCTTCCTAAAATTCTTCACCGATTTAGAAATGTCAGAAATCGCGCAGCTAGAAAAACTTCAAGGCCAAGAAATCAACAGAGCCAAAGAAATCCTCGCCTTCGAGGCAACAAAAATCTGCCACGGCGAAAAAATCGCCAATGAAACTCGCCAAAAAGCGCACGAAATTTTTATCGCAAAAAACACGCAAGCCTATGAAAACAAAGAGGTCGTAATAGGTGATGGAAAAAAACTCATCGAAATCATCAAAGAAATCGGCGCCGCAGATTCTAACGCCGCCGCAAAAAGATTGATCGAGGGCAGGGCTGTCAAAATCAACAACGAAGCGGTTCTGGACGTCAATTTAACAATTATTGCAAAAGAAGAATTCAATTTGAGTGTTGGTAAAAAGCATTTTTTTAAAATTATAGTGGTCGCATAAAAAAAATAATTGCCTTAATTTTTTTTGAAGTATAGATACAATTGACACCAAATAGCTTTGTTAAGAATATTTATAATCAAATTTATTGCGCTACATGTCAAAAGATAGCCAAAACGCACCATCTTCAAACGCAAAATCTCCCAATAACGGCGGCACATTAGGAGATTATGGCATGGCAGTAGTTCTTGGTTTGGCGCGTGCTATGGTGATGGTGGCAACTACACAACCACCCTTCAACATCAAGACAATTCAGCAAACAGAAGGGATTGCATTTGGTCCAGCATTTGATTTGATGCGTAAAAATATGCAAAAAGATGGCTTTTTTAATAGTGCTTATCGTGGAGCTGGAGTGTCGTTGTTGAAAATGGGTTTTAGCAGCTCTATCACCACTCCAATGATTTTGCTTGCAAGTGATTTATTAAAAAATACTGAATTTCAGAAATCAAATCCAATTGCGGCAACGATGTGTAAATCTTTAATTGTTGCTGCGGGAAAAACCGTCACAAACCCGCTTGACGCGGTTTTAACTCGAATGATAAAAGAAAATAAAAGCACCACGCAAGTTTTAAAAGATCATGTGCTTGGAAAGGGTTTTAAGATGGGTGCTGCAAATTTATTTCGAGGTGCAACTGCAGAAGCGATTAAAAATTTTATTAGCGCTGGGGGCACTTTCGCTTTAAAAAAAATCACTGAAAAATCAAGTAGCGAGCTATCACCTCTTGATAAGACTTTGGCGTCAGCGGCCATTCTTGCCGCAACGGTTACCATTTCTCATCCATTTGACACAGTGGCCAGAAAAATGCAGGTCTCTGGCAATGGGCAGGGGTCTTTAACTATTGGTCAAACGCTCAAAGAAATGTCTGACTTGAGTAGAAGATCGAGCAATAGTGTTTTGAGGCAATATTTTCTTGGATTGCTTCCAAAGGCTGCTGCAACCACTATTGGCATGGCGTGCAATGTTGCAGCGCTTCATTTGGTGGAGGAATATCGGTCCCAATCTCGCAATAATTCTGAAGAAGGAAGAGGGAGATAAAAAGCTGTTCAATCGCGTTTTAGAAGGCTCTAACCTGCGGGCTCTGATTTTTGCTTGCCGCAGTTAAAGCGTCAGAAAATAAACGTTTTGCAACTATTTCTGGCTTTTGAACTTTTTCTTTTTTAAGCAAATTAGAAAGAGCTTGATTTAACTCATCGCGATTTACAGCAAGCAATGGCGCACCTTGCGACGATTCAAAATTATCTCGAAAAGCCTCAGCAGCCTTTTTGTAAATAGGCAATTTTATTTTGTCGCAGTCAAATAATTTGACCAAGGCATTTTCTTCAATCTTGCCATCTTTAGAGACAAGAATCGCAGCAACAAATTTTGCCGCGTCAATATTTTTATAATTTGCGAAGCCAGCACTGCTTGCTTCTTCAAGAGCTTCTAAGATTGAATTCTCTAGCTTTTGCGTTGAAGTTTTGGTTTTTTGTTTTGTGTTTGGTGTAGTTGGTTTTGCGGTTTTTTCTTCGGCAGTTACATCATAATTTTCAAAGCTAAAAAATATTTTCTTTATAAAAGATTTAGCTTTTTCAAGAAGTGAAGGTTGATAAATTTCTTGCGGTTTTTTTGGCGTTTCTTTTTTTGGCTCAACCACCGCAACCTTTTTATGCGAAGAAGCTGCTTTAGTCGCTTGTGAAGCTGTTTGCGCAGCTTCGGATGCGGAAAGTTTTTCTGCAAAAACTTTACGAACATTTTCAAGATCCCTTTGTCGCTCCTCTTGTTTTTTGCGCAACTCTTCTTGTTTTGCAATATCTGCCCGTATCGCATTAATCCGATCCTGCATAAAATTTTCGCGCGCCCTATCTTGTTCAGCTCGCTCTGCTGCATATTTTTCTAATTTTTCTCTTCGCTCTCTTTCAAATTTTTCTCTTTTGATTCGATTTTGTTCGGAAAGCTCTTTCTCAAGTCGAGCAATTTTTTCTGCTTCGGCTTGCTGCGCCATTCTTGCCGCCCTGTCTTGCTGAGCTCTTCTGGCATCATTTTCAGCTCTCATTCTTGCAGCTTGTTCTCTGGCGGCTCGCTGCGCCTCTCTTAACATTTCCTCAAAAGCTGCGCTGAAAAAATCGCGATAGTTTGCTCTGTCATTTGGTCGATAGTTTCCATCTCTAGAATTTTGCCAAGAATAACTGTTTTGAGACGACGCTGAGTTGTATCGAGTTTGATCGGGGCTGCCAAAATTGCCTTGACGAGCTCTGGCAGCATCTCTTCTGTCTGCATTATAAGCCAATCTTTTATCTTCATCGCTCAAAACGCCATAAGCATCTGAAATTTTTTGAAATTCTTCCTTAGCCGCAGCTTCTTTGCCACGATTTCGATCTGGATGCCATTGTAAAGCTAATTTTTTATAAGCTTTTCTTATGGTTTCAGCGTCGGCATCTTGCCCTACCCCAAGTATTTTATAATAATCTGGAAGTTCCTCAAAATTTTGTCTGCTCATAAATTATCTCAAATTGTTAATCGAATTTTTATAATCGCCACTACCAAAAATATAAGACCCAGAAACCAACACATCAGCGCCTGCCGCAATCACTCTTTTCGCGGTTTCGGGATTGATTCCACCATCAACTTGCAAATCAATTTTGCGGCCGCTATTTTTTATTTTTTGACGAATTATTGCAATTTTTTCAAGCTGCGATTCGAGAAATTTTTGCCCGCCAAATCCAGGATTGACAGTCATCACCAAAATCAAATCAACCTTATCCATCACATAATTTAAAACATCGGGCGAGGTTGATGGCACCAAAGAAGCACCGGCTTTTTTGCCAAGAGATTTGATGAGCGCAAGGCTGCGATCAAGGTGAGTGACGGCTTCGGCGTGAATGGTTATGATGTCCGCGCCCGCGTCAGCAAAGGCTTTAACGTGGTTGTCGGGATTGTTTATCATCAAATGCACGTCAAATGGCAAGCTAGAATGCGGTCTTAAAGACTTTACAACTTCGTTGCCGATGGTAATATTTGGCACAAACGCGCCATCCATCACATCAATGTGGATATAATCCGCTCCCGCTTGCGTGATTGATTTTAGCTCTTCGCCAAGTTTAGCAAAATCGGCGGAAAGAATTGATGGAGCAATTTTAATTTGATTTGTCATGCAAATTGTTATTTAATTAACGGCTTGAGTTCAATTATATAGATAAAAAAATAATGGTCATTAAAATTTTTAACACAATTTCGCGCAAAGAAGAAGTCCTCGCCACGCTAGACCCCGCGCACCTCAAGATGTATGTTTGCGGGCCAACGGTTTATGATCGGCCACATCTTGGCAATGCTCGCAGCGCCGTGGTTTATGATTTGTTCTATCGTTTTTTCAAGCGCGTTTATCCGCAAGTGACCTATGTTCGCAACATCACGGATGTGGATGACAAAATCAATGCCGCCGCCAAAGAGCGCCAAATAACGATCGGCAAGCTTACTGAAGAAGTGATTGCTGCATTTCATCACGATATGGATGCGCTTAATGTTTTGCGTCCAAACCTAGAGCCGCGTGCCACCGAACATATTGCCGAAATGATCGCGATGATCGAAGAATTGATAAAAAACAATCACGCTTATGTTAGTGAAGGCCATGTTTTGTTTGATGTAAAATCTTACAAAGAATATGGCGCTTTGTCGCGCCGCTCGCTTGACGAGATGATTGCAGGCGCGCGGGTTGAAGTGGCATCTTACAAAAAAGATCCGCTCGATTTTGTGCTGTGGAAGCCTGCGGGTGCAGGTGACGACGCTTCTTCAGTTTTTGTAAGCCCATGGGGCGAGGGTCGTCCGGGTTGGCATATTGAGTGTTCGGCGATGAGTTCAAGATATCTTGGCTTCGATTTTGACGTTCATGGTGGAGGTGCCGATTTGCAATTTCCGCATCACGAAAACGAAATTGCACAAAGCCGCTGCGCCCATGCTGGATCTGGCTATGCGCGCTTTTGGATTCACAATGGATTTCTCACTGTCAATGGTGAAAAAATGAGCAAATCGCTCAAAAATTTTATCACTGTAAATGATTTGTTGTCACAAAATGTAAGCGGCCTTGCAATCAGATATTTATTGCTTGTAACGCATTATCGCAAACCGCTAGATTATAGCCAAAAATCTCTTGATGACGCCATAAAATCAATCGAAAAATTCTATAGTGCTTTTGAAGAAGTTGACCTTTTGCAATATCAAGAAAAAGAGATCATAACCCTTGAAAACAGCCATCTCATGCAAGATGTATTAAACAATCTTGCCGATGATTTAAACGTTGCAAAAGTTTTCTCGACGCTTCATGAAACAGTGAAAGAAATTAAAATCACCAACAACAATAAATTAAAATATGATTTCATTGCAGTGCTTGATTTTCTTGGATTGATCGACAATAAAATTTTTGAAAATACCGCTAAGAACAATGTTGATGAAAATTATATTATTGAACAAATTGAACTAAGAAGAGAAGCTAAAGCCAATAAAGACTGGGCTTTGGCCGACAAAATCAGAAATGACTTATTGCAAAAAAATATCGTTTTAGAGGATACTGCTTTGGGAAAAACAATTTGGAAATTTGTTAAATGAAAAATTTAGAAGCGCTAAATTTAAA
>CAYPUN010000109.1:0-5060 GCA_964413985.1 uncultured Rickettsia sp.
ATTTCGCAACTTTTGGGATATATTGAAATTGCTGGCACGCAGGCGGATTTGATTTTGGCAAATCCTAACGGAATTCTCTGTTCTGGCTGCGGATTCATTAACGCGGCGCATTTGATGATGGTTGGCGGCTCAAGCAATTTTGATGCGCAGGGCAATCTTGGATTTAATTTGAAAGAGCAAAGCAATCCAAATCTTTATGTGCCGCTGGTTACAATTGAAGGGCTGGGGCTTGATGCGACAAGAACTTCTTCAACTGAGATTATTGCATCGAGCGTGAAGTTGCTTTCTACAATTTCTGGCTCGGATACTACTGCTGTAACGATAAAAACAGGTGAGGGCAGATATGATTATGCTAGCAAAGAAATTGTTGGTGATGCAAATGATGTGCAAAATAACACGCAGCCGGTTTTTGCAATTGATGCTTCAAGCCTTGCCAAGATTCAGTCGGGGCAGGTTTATTTGATTGCAACAAAGCGCGGCGTTGGCGTGAATATGGAAGCGGAAATTTTAGCTTCGCAAACTATTAATATTGATGCTAATGGTGATGTTTATTATTCGAGCCTTGCTGCTGGCACTTCGGCGAGTTTAAAATCGAGCGCCAAGATTCAATCTGTTGATTCTCATGCGAGAATTTCTGCGCCAAATTTGACAATTCAGGCTGGAGAATTTAGAAATTATGGCGATGTTGTGGCGAACAATTTGACGATTAGAGATAGTGGAACTTTGTCGAATTTTGGTAATGTTGAGGCGTTGGCGCTTAGTCTTTCTAATATCAGCAATATCAATAACTCTGGTTCAATTTATGGGCAGAATTCGCTGAATATTAGTGGTGGAAATTTAACAAATAATTCTGCGGGAAGCATTTTTTCGCCGCAAGATTATGCGATAATTTTAACTGGATTGCTCACCAACTCAGGATTGATAAGCTCTGGTGGCGGTTTAAATTTGAGCGCTGGTGGGATGGTTAATAATTTGGCGGCAGAAATTTCGGCGCAAAATAATCTTACTTTTACGATTGCAAATTCTTCAAGTAATGCGGGAAATTTTATTGCTGGTGGTGCGCTTAATTTTAGCGCAAATTCATTCACCAACTCTGGCACGACGCAGTCTGGAGATGTTTCAATTTTCAATCTAGCAACTCTCACTAACAATGCGAATGGTTTGGTTTATTCGGCAAAAAATCTTACTTTAAATTTAAGCACGACGTTGACAAATTCGGGAGAAATTTCTACGTCAAAAAATCTTTCTATCACCGGCACATCGGCAATTACAAACTCTAGCAAAATTTTAGCAAGAGGCAGTTTGGGCATTGCTGGCGCTGGTTTGACAAACAATACAAATGGTGCCGTTGGTTCCCTTACTTCGTCGATAAATTTTAATTTGTCGGGTGATTTGCAAAATAATGGTGAATTGAAATCGGCGACAGATTTGACTGTCGGTGCAAATAATTTCACCAACTTGGGCAATGTTTTAAGCGCAAATAATTTGACGTTGACGATTGCAAATTTGGTAAGCAATTCTGGCAATTTGCAAAGTGCAAAAGCTTTTTCTTTGACGGCGGCAAGCCTTGATAACTCTGGCTCTATCAAATCTTTTGAAGGGCTTACAATCAATTCTGCAACAATCAACAATCGTGCTAATGCGCTGATTCTTTCTGTGAAAGATGCGACAATTTCTTCAACAAATTTATTCACAAATTCGGGAAGCGTTTTGTCAAATGCGAAGCTTACTTTAAATTTGGCGCAGGCA
Source organism: uncultured Rickettsia sp. (assembly GCA_964413985.1). Taxonomy (GTDB): domain Bacteria; phylum Pseudomonadota; class Alphaproteobacteria; order Rickettsiales; family UBA1997; genus CAMCFD01. The sequence goes on from CAYPUN010000109.1 coordinate 1,750, forward strand.
AATAATAATTATGGTGGTGAAATTTTTGCTAATGGTGACTTGAAATTTGTTCTGACCAACTCTTTTGCCAATGCAGGCGAAATAAGCTCTGCCGCGGCTATTGATATTGAAAGCAGCGCGGCGTTTAGTAACCATAACAAAATTTCTAGCGGTGGAAATTTAAACATTACAGCAACTGATTTAACTAACGCCAACAACACTCAATCAACTGCCGAAATAAAATCAAATGCAAATATAATTCTAAATCTTGCCACTTTAACAAACTCCGCAAACATTTCCGCTGTTGGAAATTTTGACATCACTGCCAGTGGCAATGTTTCAAACTCTTCAACTTTGCAAGCGGCAAATAATTTTACGATTAGTGCTGCAAGCTTTACCAACGCTGCTTCTTCGCTAATTCTTGCGGGCAAAGATTTAACTATTCGCGCCACCTCTATCACCAATCAAAACACCAAACCTTCAACATCGACAATTTCTTCTGGCATTGTTTCTGCCGCAGGAAATGTTTTGCTGCGTACCGATTCTTTAAATAATAATTCAGGAATTATTGCTGGCCAAACCACAACCGTAAATGGTTTGAATGTTGCGCGCACCGATCTTCGTAACACTCTTGGTGTTTTTATTTCTACTGCGGCGATCAATTTAAATTTGGGCGATATAGATTATACAATCACAGGAACCGTGACTGCAAGCAATGTTAATATCACTGCAAACAATATTGTGAACCAAGGCAATGTCACTGCAACTGATTATATTAGATTGAATGCAACTGGTGTTGATGGCGTTGTGGGCAGTGGCAATATAACCAACGGATTTGCCAGCGGTGATAATTCTAACGTGCGTTTGGCAGCAGGGACTTATATTGATTTTTTGGCGAAGAATAACATCAATAATTATGGTTTGATTCTTGGCACAACTACAACAACGCTAACTGCAACTGAAGGAAGTGTTAACAATTATGCTGGCGCAAAAATTACTGGTGGAAGTGGTGAGACCACAATCAACGCAGTCAACGGCGCCTTTAACAACGCAGCTCAAACTGCACTCTTCACCGCCAACAACAACGCCACTTTCAACGTGCGAGATTTGAACAACACTGGCGAAATTTCTGTTGCAAATGATTTGACGGTGAATGCAACTCACGATTTAAACAACAACGCAACGGCTTCAATTTGGAGCAACCGTGACGCCACTTTCAACGTTGCAAATAATTTTGTGAATGATCGTGCTTCAATTTATGCGATGCGAAATCTAACAATCCAAAAAAATAATTCCACAGATCCACTATTAAACAAAACTGTTTTGGTGCAAAATCTTTCTGGTGATATTGAAAGCTATGCGGGAGATATTGCGATTAAGGCTGCAACATTGGAAAACAAGACTGCAACGGGTCGTGGATATTTTAATAAATTGATTAATGTTTCTGGGTCAAATAGTGTTACGCTTTATACCAACAACACATTTTCTCCCGGCTATAGTTTTGCCAACAGCGATGGTGGCTGCTTTGGTCACAATTGCGAAAACGTTTGGCGCGGTTATTATGGCAAACAATTGCTAAACCAAAATTTTGACGCCGCATCAATTTCATCAGGCCGAGATTTAACAATTGAAACAACAAATTTCACTAATGACACTTCGGGAATTTATAGCGTCAGAAATATGAGAATTGACACTTCCAATTTTAGCAATTTATCTTCTTACGATCCCGGAATTTATGCTCTTTCTGCCACTTGGCTTGGCGGCAGCAACACTTATTCTTCTCTTGCTTATATTTCGGTTTATAACTGTGCTGGGTGTGGTGGTATTAGCGCTTACGGGCCTAATCTAAACCCTGCAAACTTCGCCCAAACTTCACCAGCGTTTATCAAATCTGGCGGTTCTTTAACCATCACCCAAAACGGCGTAGAAAAGCCAGCCTTTATCAATGGCAACAACGTCGCAGCGCACACTGCAGTAACTGGAATCAACGAACAATCACACTCAACAAATGTTGGTCATATTGATAGCTATCTTCTTGGCGAAACAGGTGTTGTGAATGTTGATTTATCAAGCATTGCAAATGCGATAACAAATGGCAATCGAGTTACTGTTGGCGGTGGTGCTGGCATCAACCAAGCCTCACTAAACGCAACTGCGAATGATACTATTTTTTCTGGTGCGTTCAAAATTAATTTGGGAGGCAGTGCAACAACTCCCTTAGTAGAATCGCGTTCTCAATTCACAGACATCTCGCAATTCTTCGGCAGCGAATATTATTTCAACGCGTTAGGCCTAAACGGCGCCAACGTTCTTGACGATCTAAACCGTCAAACCCGCCAACCAAACGAAGCCTCAATTCGAATCCTTGGCGATTCTTTTGTAGAAACGAAATTGATTTTAGACCAATTAAAAACTCTCACAAATGATTCATTGTTTTTATCTAAAACGACGACAGATCCAAATCAACAAATAAAAGAACTGCTAGATAATTCTGCTTCAGAGCTTGCGAGATTAGGTTTAAACGCAGAATCAGTTGCACTAAATGGTTTAACAAAATCTCAAACCAATGCTTTAACAAAAGACATCATCACGTTTGAGACGACCACAGTTGATGGGATTACAGTTTTAGCGCCGAAGATTTATCTATCGCAAAGCACAAGAGACAGGCTTTTAAACCCCGATGCAGTTACAGGTTCTGTGGGTCTTGCCAGCACCTCAACGATATTTGCGAAAGACAATTTAACAATAGATGCTGCAAGTGCCGATCTAGTTAACAATGGTTCGATTGCGAGTGGAAATAATCTTTCAGTTAACGTTGCGAGCTTAACGAACAAAACTGCTTCACTTGCTTCGGCTCAGATGATTGCGGGGAACAACTTAACGATCACTGCGAATGTTGCGGATATAAAAAACATTGGTGCGAATATTGGTGCAAGAAATAATCTCAATCTTATCGCGTTGAATGGCAACATTACCAACAGCTCTCTAGTTAAAACTAATGATGCGAATCTTCTAGCTTCGAATCCTGATTCTTATCAGACTAATGGGTGGGCGGCCACAAGCGTTGGCAATGCGATGGAAGTTGGCAATGGAAATATTTCTTCTACACTTGTTACAACTGGAAATCTTCATGGTGGAAACACAAACATTATCACGGGTGGAGATTTTAATAATTTGGGTGCGAATATTGCGACTACAAAAAACACTCTCACAGATAACACAACTTCCACTGGCGCACTTTCTGTTACTGCTGCAGGAGACGTCAACGTCACAACTTTAGAGCTCCACAACCGCACGGAATCCCACTGGGGCAATCACAGAAAAGGTGGCGA
>CAYPUN010000110.1:0-5031 GCA_964413985.1 uncultured Rickettsia sp.
AGCTCTTCAAAGAGACGCCCCCGGCTCTTTGAAGAGGTTGCCGTAGGGGCATGGTGGGTAAGCCCTAAGTTAAAATTTAACACGCACACTTTGTCAGATATAAATGACAATTCCATATTATCGCATATGAAAAAACACCTACTTGTAATCGACGACGACACCCGCCTAAGAAACTTACTCGGCAAATTTTTAGACGAAAGCGGCTTTCAAGTTTCGCTAGCCAAAGACACCGCCGAAGCCAGAGAATTGCTAGCGCAAACCAGTTTCGATTTGCTGATTGTCGACGTGATGATGCCCCAAGAAAGCGGCATCGAATTCACAAACTCTTTTCGCGAAAAAAATAATACGCCAATATTGATTCTAACCGCTCGTGGCGAGCCATCAGACCGTATCAAAGGATTAGAAGTTGGTGCTGATGATTATCTGGCCAAACCATTTGAACCAAAAGAATTATTGCTGCGAATCAACAATATTTTGCGCAGGCACATGGCCGCAACCCCCAAAAATCAAGACTCTTCGGCATTTGAAAAATTTGGCGATTTTGTTTTTAGCTTTGCTCAGTCGCGCTTAAAAAAAGGCGATGAGTTTATTCATTTAACCGAAAGTGAAGCGAAAATTTTGGCGATTTTGTGCAAGCAAAAAGGCTCGGCGGTGTCGCGCGAGAAGCTTTCGGAGCTTTGTGGAAATATTGATGAAAGAAGTGTGGATGTGCAAATTACAAGGCTTCGGCGCAAGATTGAGGCCAATCCAAAGCAGCCGCAATTTTTGCAAACAGTGCGCAATCAGGGTTATGTGATTTATGGCTAGAAACGCAGGCGCAGCAACCACCTATCTCTCTGGCGCGCCTTCTTTGTTTGATTGATGATTTCTTGCCTGCTCAATAATGGCTTCTCGCTCCTCAAGCGGTATCTCAACTCTAACTTGCGGTCTTTGTTGTTGACGATTTTGCTCTCTTATCAGCAATCCATCAAAATATAAACCCCTTCTTACAGCCACAACATCTGCTATCAAAGGCCTGAGGCCGTTTCTAGCTCGAGCAATCAATGCGTTTCTTGCAACCCTCGGATCAGCATCTTGTCGTCTCAAACCCAAAACCCCTTGGCCCAAAACCCCTTGATTTTGGCGCTGTGCAAGAGGCCTTTGTGGTTGAGGCTGCACACTTCCTTTTTCAGAAATACTTGGCATAAATTAATCGATTTTTCTCGCCTCATCAATCAGCATGTTTGGCACGCCGTCATTGACTTTAAAGGCAAGTTTTGATTGCAAGCAGATTAGCTCATTGTTTTTATTATCGTAAACCAAATCGCCCTTGCACTCAGGACAGGCAAGGATTTGTAGCAATTCTGGCGATAATTCTTTTGTCATATAAAAAACTTGAAATAGATCAAAAACTTGATAAAATTAGCCTTTATCATGATTTTTTAAAAATAAAAATGCAAAAGAAAATTGAAAGCTTAACAATTGGCATTATTGGTGGCGGGCAGCTTGGGCGCATGACAAGCCACGCGGCGCAAAGCCTTGGCTTCAATACTATAATTTTTACTGACAAAAAAGATTCTCCCGCAGTTCAGGCCACGCAAAACAGCGTGATTGCTGATTATAACGACAAAGATGCTTTGCAAGAATTTGCCAAAAAAATTGATATTGCCACTTTTGAATTTGAAAATATTCCCGTTGCAAGTGTTGAATTTTTGAACTCAATGAAGCCTGTTTATCCAAGCGCGAATGTGCTTAAAATAACGCAGCATCGCATTTTGGAAAAAAGTTTTTTACGTGATATTGGTGTTGAAGTTGCTGATTTTGCGGTAATCAACAATGAGAACGATTTACTAACAAATCTGAAAAAATTTGGCGGCAAGGCAATTTTGAAAACTGCCACTATGGGCTATGATGGCAAGGGGCAATTCGTGCTTGAAAATGAAAGCGCGGCGCGTGATGCACTGGCAAAATTTGATCCGCAAAAACAGCCACTGATTTTAGAAAAATTCTGCCCATTTTTAAGCGAAATTTCGGTGCTTGTCGCGCGCAGCACAAATGGCGAGATCGCTTGCTATGAGCCGCTTGGCAACTCGCACAAAAATGGCATTTTGGATGTCAGTGTTTATCCAGCAAAAGTGCAAGAATCAACAAAAAACAATGCGAAGAAAATTGCCGAAAAAATTGCGCAAAACCTTGATTTGCAAGGCGTTGTGGCAGTTGAGTTTTTTGTGATGGAAAATGAAAAATTGCTGGTCAACGAACTGGCGCCGCGCCCGCACAATTCTTATCACTTTTCACAAAATGGCGCAATCACTTCACAATTTGAACAACTTGTGCGCGCAATAACGGCGCTGCCTCTTGGCTCGACACAATTTCACTCTCACGGCTTTATGAAAAATTTAATTGGTGACGATGTGAACAATTTGCAAGAATTTATCAGCAACAAAAACGCCAAAATTCATCTTTATGGCAAGGACAAGCCCCAAGCTGGGCGCAAGATGGGACATGTGAATGTGATTTCTTAAAATTAATTTTGAATTTTATATTCGTCCTTTTATAAGGGGATAATGTATTAATTTAAAATTTTTTACTATGGATAGTGCAGCAAGCGCAGCAACACTTCAGGAGCAATGGTTTGAGCTTATCAGAAAAAATGCGCAAAAAGAAGTTGCGCCAGAAGATGCTGAAGAACTTGCAAAATTTATTGAGACCCATAAAAAAGATTTTGAAAATAAAAACATCGAACTCAATCCCCTGTTTTGGAAAGATTTAGGAGGCAATAACGCGCTGCATTTGCTTCTTGCGGCACCAGAAATTGACGGCGAAAAAGGCTCACCTTTGTTTCAACTGCTAATGTTTAATGCGCAATTTAAAGGCAAAGAAGATGCACTTCTGCAAAGAAACACGGCCGACAACTCAGCATTTAAAATAGGAGTCAGAAATTCTAAAATTAAGAAAAAAAATGGCCTTTTGGGAACAAGGCTTAGTGGCGACGCTTATTTAACTTCAGATGATGGAAAATTCTTGAAGCAATCTAGCACAAAAGTTGATGATTTTGGAAATTCGCTTTTGCATATTATGGCTTTATGCAAAACAGCTAGCCTTGAGTCATTTCTTGAGCTGCAAAAAATAATGGACACAAATATGAGGGCTAAAGATGCTGATTTTAGATTGAAATTTTTGATGTCTCAAAGAAACGAAGCGCAAAGAACTCCTCTTGAAGTTGCGCTGTTGAGTAAAAATTTTTACCTAGCAAATAAGCTGCTAAAAAGCGCCGTGAAACACAAAAAGGGGTTTGAAGAATTCGAAATAGATGAAAGAAACCACAGCGGCGAGCGCTTGCTGGATTTGATGTTTGTAAAAAATGATTCTGGCGAAAGCGGGTTTAAAATTTTTAATATTCAAAATTTTGCAATATATCAACTTGAGAAACAAGATGCAAAACTGACGGAAAAAGACTGGAATGATTTAGGGAAATTGCCGCGCCACTATGGTGAAAATTTGCGCTTATTTAAAAAGTTTTTGCAACGCTTAATAGAAAATACGCAGGATTTGGGGCCAAATTTAAGAATGAACCCTATCAACGAATGTTTAAAAATAGGGCTGTTTGATGAGGCGCTTGAACTTATCAAAAGATCGGATGAAGCAACTTTGAAGTTTAAAGACAGCGATGATAAAAACGTTATGCAGACCATCGTGCAAGCCAAAAATGATCTGGAGGGTTTTATAAAAGGAAAAGCTTCTATTGAAACAAAATATAGAGAATATTTTAGTAAAATATTTACTGATCTACAAAATGCCGCTGGAAGGATATTTAATAGAGAATTCATTAAGATTGCAGAAGCGGAAAATGTCATGGGTTTGCGCACAGAAAAATCAGACAAACCATCAAAGAAAAAGGCAGATAGTTCTGGAGCGGCCATCTCTGCTGAAGCAGCGGCAGCAAGAAGGGCGGCCCCTGAAAGCAATCAATATCAAGTTTTAGCGGTGGCGAGTGCTTCACTTCCACCCGCATCCTCAGCTCGCCACGATGGCACCGGCGGACATAATTTTGAAGATTATCCGGAGCCCGAATCTCATTTGACATCGCCTTTGCCACCAACCTCTGCCAGAGCCTCTCGAACACAATCTCTTGGCGCCTCCTCTTCCAACACAGCTGGCGGCGGCGCAAGTCGTGGCGGTGGAAGCCGATCAAGAACACCTCCCACAGCAACAATCAATTTTCCAACCACTGATAGCGATGGTGAGGAGTTTGTCTAGCTCCAGCCATAAATTAATATTTGAATTTTATTTTTGCCATCTTATAAACGGCTGAAATATTAATTTAAATTTTTTGATTTATGGACACTGGCTCAAGTAAACAAGTGGCAACTGAAACAACTGGACTTTTAAATGCGGATAGAGCCGAAACAACAAGTAGACGAGGATTAGTAGAGCGAACTTTCTTCGACGATGGTAGAGAAAACCAGGCAGCACAAGCTGGCGCTGGAGCTGCAGAAAGTCTTAACCCAGCACAAGCCAAAGAATTATGGTTCGATCTAATTATGAAGCATCTACCCAAATCAGACATGTCAGAAGGCTTGAAAAGATTTATCAAAAGTCATGCGGAGGATTTTAAATCAGATAACGCCGAAACAAATCCTTTATTGTGGCAAGATAAGGATGGCAATAATGCTCTACATTTGATTTTTGAATATTCGCCTACTTCAAGAAATCCGGATGTGACTGTTATTCACGGCGAAAAAAACTCGGTTTTATTTAAATTATTAACCATAAACAGTACATATAAAGGCAAAACAGATCCGCTATTGCAACGAAATGCAGTAGGAAAAACCGCTTTTGAACTTGGAACTCAAGATAATCATTTCATACTTCGCTCCACACTTGTAGGACCTGAAAAACTAATTAAAGGCTCCATCTATTTGATAGAAAATCATTCAAATCAAGCCGCTTCATTTAACTTCTTAGAACAAGCCTGCCTAAAGCTAGATGAAGAGGGCAACTCGCTTTTACATCATGCAGCTCGCAATCCAAAAATTGGTGACAAAGAAT
>CAYPUN010000111.1:0-5030 GCA_964413985.1 uncultured Rickettsia sp.
GACTAACCCTAAGTCAAATTATAACACTCACACCTTGTCAGATATAAATGACAATTCAACTTAAAAAAAGAAATGGAAAAAAATTTTATAGATCACTTGAGCAAAGTAATGTCGAAGCTCCCCGGCCTTGGCCCACGCATCGCCAAACGCATCGTACTTCAACTCGCCAGCAACAAACAAAAACTACTCCTCCCATTGATTAACGATTTGCAAGCCCTAAACGACCGCATTTTCAAATGCAAAATTTGCGGCAATATCGACGAGGGCGAAGTGTGCGCAATCTGCACCAATCCTAAGCGCGACGACTCTCTGCTTTGCATAGTTGAAGAAGTTGCCGATTTGTGGGCAATTGAACGCGGGCAAAATTACCAAGGCAAATATCACGTTTTGCAAGGAAAATTATCCGCCATCAGCGGCACTACAATTGAAGATTTGAACCTAGAGCCCCTTCACGTGCGAGCCAAAAATGAAGCAGTAAAAGAAATAATAATCGCAACCAGCGCCACAATTGACGGCCAAACAACCGCCCATTTTTTGACGCAAGATTTAAAGCAATATAACAAAAAGATCACGCATCTAACCTACGGAATACCGCTTGGAAGCGACCTTGATTATTTAGACGAAGGCACAATAAATATTGCCTTCAAAACTCGAAGCGAATTTTAATATGATCGAAATTGCATTATTTCAACCAGAAATTGCCGGCAATGTTGGCACCATAATTCGCACTTGCGCTTGTTTTGGCGTGAGGCTGCACGTGCTAGAACCATGCGGCTTTCCCTTCGATATGCGCCGCATAAAACAATCAGCTCTCGATTATATCGAGCATGTTGAAATTGTGCGCCACAATTCTTTTGATGAATTTTTTGCAGCAGAAATTTCAGCAAAAAATCGTCGGCTAATTTTGGCCTCAACCAAGGGCAGCGAAAGTTATCGCGAATTTAAATTTGACGCAAATGATGTAATTATTTTTGGACAAGAAAGCGCTGGAGTGCCTGATTTTGTAGCGCAAAAGGCTGATGCAAAAATTTTTATTCCAATGAAAAATAATATGCGCTCACTAAATTTGGCAATTTCTTGCGCGATTATTTTGGCGCATGCGGTTTCTTTTGCGGGGTCTGATTTAACTTTTAACTCTTAATCATTATGGAAAGCTCTGTTATTCAAAACACCTCTATTGATAGAAAGCTTTGGGATCAAGAATATAGCGGCTGGAAGGGCAATTTAGAAAAGTCGAAATTTAGAGATTTAATAATATTTGTGTTTAGTGGCGGTTTGCAAGATTTTGCAGCTTTGTATGGAGGTGAGCGTCAAGCCCTTTATAGCACCAATCTTGCTGGCTTGATGTTTGGCAGCAATTTGCCTCAACTTGCGTCAATGCTTTATTCTAGCGATGAGTTATTGGATCGTGTGCGAAAAAAAATAACAGATAAAAGATGTGCGCCAGAACAAAAGAAGATGGTATTGAACAATTTGCACGATATTGCTGCGGCTCTTTTTTTGCGCGGCACTTACGCAATGGCCGATCACCAGCATTATAAAAAAATTATTGATTTTATTGAAGAAAATGCGCCTGATGCAGAATTGCAGCAACAAATTGATAAAAATAAAGAAGAAATAAAAACCAATGAAAGCGGCGAAATCACAACTCCCGCCGCAGATCTTAGCATACAAACAAAAGATGAATTGTTGCGCGCTGAATATAATGGCGATTTGCGAGCTAGTATTTTGCTGATAGGCGACAAAGCCACCAGCGTAGATAGCAAGATCATTCGCGCCTTTGCGGTTATAACTGACGACACTCAAAACATTGACTCTAAAGACATTGATTTTTGTAAAATGAACGTTGTGTCAAACAAATCTAGGTTTCTTGCCATGATGAAAGAAAAAATTTACGAGAAATTATTTGAGAAATGTTTGATGGTGTCAAAGCAGCCAAATCAAGGCTTTGAAGACAAAAATGCGGATATGCGCAATCTTTGCCATCACACACTTTATCACAAACAAACTCTTGCAACGCCGTTTTTTGAGAGCAATAACAGTCCTGCATCACTACAAGCTTATAAAGAATTTGTTGGAGCTTATAATGCTGCAAATGCTGGCAGGAGAAGAAGAGATGCAAATCCTGCAACATCTGTTGGCGCAAGTGCAGAGGTGGTGGTTGAGAAATTTGAAGCTGAGAAGGGGGAGAGGGGGGAAGCAGGATTGTTTGCTAAAGCTGAGAAGGAGAAGGAGAAAAAAACAGGATTTTTTGCCAAAGCATTGTCTGGATTAGGAATTTTTGAAAGAAAAATATAATTTTCAATAGTCGGTTTTGACTTACGCCCAAGCGAGTTTTAAAAGAAAATAACTAAAAAATTTTGTCAGTTATAACTGACAAATGCAAATTATAAAAAACCCCAAACTTCAAACAAATTTATTCTTCTAAACAACTTCCTTCAAACGATTTGCCTTCGATTTTCTTTGCGAATCTGACTTCAATTGACCACAAGCTGCCATCACATCTTCGCCTCGAGTTTTTCTTATGGGAGCAACAAGCCCAGAGTCTTTCAGGATTTTTTGAAATTGCAAAATTCTTGAATCTTCGGTTCTTTCAAAGCCACAAGACATCCATGGATTGAATGGAATTAAATTAATTTTTGCATCCAAATTATATTTTTTTATCAAAGCAATCAATTCGCGAGCATGTTCATTTTTGTCATTTATATCTGACAACATCACATATTCAAAAGTGATTTTTTGCCCCGTTTCTTTGTTATAAAATTTGCAGGCTTTCATCAATTCATCAAGCGGATATTTTTTGTTAATCGCCATGATGCTGGTGCGCAGCGCATCATTGGTGGCGTGGAGCGAGATGGCCAATGCCACTTTCATTTCTTTTGCCATACGCAAAATTTCTGGCACCAAACCCGATGTTGAAACTGTAATTTTTCGCGCCGACAAATTCAAACCCGAACTGTCATTTAAAACTGACACTGTTTTAGCCACATTTTCATAGTTATAAAATGGCTCACCCATGCCCATAAACACTACGTTGGTAATCTTCTGATTTTGCTGATCTGCCTGCTTGTCACCAACGCCAATTTTTTTCCAATCATCAAGGCAGTCCTTGGCAATCATCACTTGCATGATAATTTCTTCAGCTTCAAGATTGCGCACCAAAGTTTGCGTGCCCGTATGACAAAATTTGCAAGCCAGCGTGCAACCAACTTGCGACGAGATGCACAGCGTGCCGCGCTTTTCTTCAGGAATAAAAACCGCCTCCACCAAATTGCCGTCGGCAAATTTTACGAGCCATTTTCTGGTGCCATCAGATGCCGTCATATCCTTGTCTATCATGGGGCGCGCTAGGGTGAAGTTTTTGGCTAAAATTTCGCGTGTTTCTTTGGCAATGTTGGTCATCAACGAAAAATCTTGCACGCCGCGCACATAAATCCAGTTCCAAATTTGCTCGGCACGAAAGGCTTTCTCGCCAATTGCAGCAAGCTCTGCGCCGATTTCTTTTTTGCTAAGTCCAATTAGATTTTTCATTTATTTGCCATAAAATTAATGCGCGGATCAACGAGTTTGTAGGTTAAATCACCAATAATACTAACAACCAAACCTATTAAAGTGAAGATATAAAGTGTGCCAAACATCACGGGATAGTCGCGCGACAGCGCAGCTTCATAGCCCAGCAAGCCAAGTCCATCAAGGCTGAAGATGATTTCGATCAACATTGAGCCCGTGAACAAAATGCCAATAAAAGCGGCGGGAATGCCTGCTATCACTATCATCATGGCGTTGCGAAAAATGTGATTATACAAAACTTGTTTTTGATTCAACCCTTTAGAATAGGCGGTTAGCACATATTGTTTGTTGATTTCTTCGATGAAAGAATTTTTGACAAAAAATGTCAAAGAGGCGAAGCCACCAACAACCATGGCCGTGGTGGGCAAAATTAAATGCCAAAAATAATCGGCGATTTTTTGCCACCATGTCATTTGCGCGAATCCTTCAGAAACAAGGCCGCGCAAGGGAAAAATGTTAAGAAAATTTCCGCCGGCAAAAAGTACGATCAACAAAATTGCGAACAAAAAAGCAGGAATTGCATGGCCAACGCTGATTGCAACACTGCTCCACAAATCAAATTTTGAACCGTCTCTCACCGCTTTTTTTATGCCAAGAGGAATTGAAATTAAATAAATCAGCAAAGTGCTCCACAGGCCTAGAGAAATAGACACTGGCAGCTTTTCTAAAACCAAATCTAACACATTTTTATCTTGATAAAAACTGACGCCAAAATCAAAAATTAGGAATTTTTTCATCATCAGCCAGAAGCGCTGCCACAAAGGCAGGTCGAAGCCGTAGAGCTTTTCGATTTTGGCGATTATTTCGGGATCGATGCCTTGTGCGCCTTGATATTTGGTGTTGGCGATGTTGGAATTTAGCGTGGTGCGGTTTACGACGTCGGCGGTTGCGGCTTCGGAGTTGGCTTGGTTGGCGTGGGTCATTTTGGCCAAAAACTGTTCAACTGGGCCGCCGGGGGCGGTTTGGATGATTAAAAAATTTATCAACATTATGAAAAATAATGTTGGAAAAATTAGGAAAATGCGTTTTGCTATGTAGAGTGGCATGGTTTATTTTTTTTACGGGTGTTATTTGAAGATTTTTATGAATAGGCTTGGCGGTGGTACTTCGCCCCTCAGACAGTGGCGCGCCAAAACTCGGTTCGAAGCACCACCGCCAAGCCTATTCATAAAAATCTTCAAATAACTACCTCGGATAGTTTTATTCTGTAACTTTGGCTGTTTTTGTTTGCCAATGGCTTTTACTGGTATAGCCAATATAGCTAGTATAGCTTTAACACCTCAATTTTGTTCTATAATTTTTGGCTTATTGGGCCTATAGCTTTTACTTTATAGCTTTTATTTTATAATTAAAATATAATAAAAAGCGTTTTATAATAATTACGTTTTTTAATAATTAAAAACCGATTGTCATTTATATCTGACAAAGTGTGCGTGTTAAATTTTAACTTAGGGCTTACC
>CAYPUN010000112.1:0-5011 GCA_964413985.1 uncultured Rickettsia sp.
TACTTCGCCCCTCAAACAGTGGCGCGCCAAAACTCGGTTCGAAGCACCATCCCCAAGCCTTTGTTACATTTAAATCTTAAAATATGCCAATCACTTATAATTTTTTTTGGTTTGTTTTGAGCGTCTTGAGCAAAAACGAATGGCAAAAACAAATGATTTTACAGATCTAGTTTTTGCAATTCTCGAGCAAAAAAATTGACTTAGAAATATCGCTTTGCCCCGCTTAGCTTTTTTTAAGGCGACGAGCCTTAAAAAAAGGTTGCCGTAGGGGCAAAGCGATATTTCTAAGTCAATTTTTAACCCAAGATTTATATTTTAACAACCCATGCACAAAGATTTATTTTAAGCAAAAAATTAGTGAAATTTTTTAACAAAAACCACAAGATCTACGCAAATTTAGCTTTAATCCTAACCCTAGCTCTAGGCTCAATTTTTCTCGCTGCGCACAGTTTTTCTCACAAGACAAACGCCGATTTTGCAAAAATTTCTAACTTTGTAAAAGCCGCCAAAGCCACGCCAGACAAGGCTGCAAAAACAGAAGCAAACGATTGCGCCCTGTGCTTTTTTGCCAACAATTTTCACCAAACAAGTCTGCCAGCTCTTGCCGCTGTAGTTCTTGGCTTCTTCTTAACTTTTCTAACACAAATTTCCAATCGTGTTAAATTAGCCTATCTAACCTCATCTTTTTCTTCTCGCGCCCCACCTAGTTTCATAAATAACTAAATTGTTCGCGCTTCCACACGGCGCCTTGCTTCAACAACAATATTTTAATTTATGAAACAAAAATTTTTCTCACGCTTTTTGGCGGTTTTTATTTTTTCTGCAATTTTTATAAACATTTCGATCACCGCTGCAAGTGCAGCAGATTCAAAGCTTGCGGCCTATGAGGTGAGGGCGACTAAGCTTGACAAATCGCGCGGCAAATTGTCGCCAACCATTGGGGCGTCTGTGTTCTCGTTTGATAAAAATGATATTGACAATTTGCCGCTTGGCGAAGCAACCTCGATGAACCAGCTATTATTAAGGGCTCCGGGGGTGACGCAAGATTCTTTCGGGCAAATTCACGTGCGAGGTGAGCATTCAAATTTGCAGTATCGAATCAATGGTGTCATGCTGCCAAAGGGCATTGGCAGTTTTAGTCAAACGCTGGATACGCGTTTTGCGCAAAGTGTCGATTTGATCACGGGCGCGCTGCCGGCGCAGTATGGCTATCGCAATGCGGGCATTGTTGATATCAAAACCAAAACTGGCAAATTTCAAAAAGGCGGACGTTTTGAAGCGATCTCGGGAAGCTATGATACGCTTGGTGCGGCGCAAGAGGTTAGTGGTTTTGAAAATGGCTTAAATTATTATGTGAGTGCGTCATATTTGCAAAATAATCGCGGCATCGAAAATCCAACCAGCGCTAGAAACGCCTCGCACAACGACACTGCGCAAGATCGCATTTTTGGTTATTTTTCATATTTTTTGGATGAAAAAACAAATTTAAATTTGATTGTGGGCAATGGCAGCAATCGTTTTCAGCTGCCAAATAATCCAAATCAGCAGCAGCAATATACATTGAACGGCGTTGATAATGTTGACTCGGCAACGCTTAACGCCAATCAGCGCGAAACAAATCGCTATGCGATTGCGTCTTTGCAAGGCGTGAGCGAAAGTGCAATTGATTATCAAATTTCAACTTTTGTGCGCCAAAGCCAAGTGCGTTTTCGCGATGATTATGATGGTGGTTTGGTGTTTAATGGTGTGGCGTCGCAAAGTGACAGAAGCAGCGTGTCGAGCGGTGTGCAGGGCGATTTTTCTTATACATTGAATGACAAAAATATTTTGCGTAGTGGTTTTTTTGTAATGGATGATTTTGTTAAAAGTGGCAGCGACAATGCTGTTTTTGCAGCCGATGATGATGGGGCGCAAACCAGCACCAGCCCTATGCAAATTGCAGATCACACAAGAAGGCATGCGCAAAATTATGGGCTATATTTGCAAAATGAATATCGGCCGATCAAAGACCTTGCGCTCAATTATGGCGCGCGTTTTGATGCTTCGCAATCTTATAAAAATGAAAGCCAGATAAGTCCGCGTTTTGGTGCGGTTTATGATTTGAGCAAGGCCACAAAGCTGCATGCGGGCTATGCGCGCTATTTTACGCCGCCGCAAAATGAGTTGATTTCAAATTCAACTATTGGCAGCTATCAAAACACAACAAACGCACCAAGTGGCTTAAACAGTGGTGCGGTGGTTGCTGAGCGTTCAAATTATTATGACGTTGGCGTGAAACATATTTTGAACGAAAATATAAATTTTGGTTTAGAATTTTATTATAAAGAAGTGCAAAACTTGCTTGATGAAGGGCAGTTTGGCCGCGCCATTGTTTATTCGCCGTTCAATTATCAACGCGGCAGAATTTATGGTGCAGAATTTACATCAGAATATAATCGCGATAATTTTTCGTCATATTTTAATATTGCAACGTCGCGCGCAAAGGCGCAAAACGTGGTTTCGGGGCAATATATGCTTGACGAAGATGAAATTCAAGGAGCAACGCGCTATATCAATGTTGATCACGATCAAAAGGTGAGTGCATCGGCGGGAGCCAGCTATTTGTGGCATCAAACGCGCTATTTTATGGATGTGATTTATGGCAGTGGTTTAAGTAAAGATTTTACTAAACATTTGCCATCATACACCACCGTCAACGCAGGCGCAGCGCGCACTTTTGAGCTGCCAATGATAAATAAATTTAACTTGCGTTTTACAATTACAAATTTGTTTGATAAAGAATATAAGCTGCGCGATGGCTCTGGCATTGGTGTGCAAGCACCGCAATATGGCATGCGTCGTGGGGCTTATGTGATTTTTAGCAAGGCGTTCTAAAATAGTTTTGGTGCGTCAATTTAGGCCCAGATTGCAATTTAAATCTGGATTCGCTAAAATGGCGCACTTTCAAACTATTTTTTAAACATGATACGAGCCAAAGATCTAGCAATTTCATTTTCAGGACGCGAAGTTTTTTCAAACGGAAATTTTATCATCAACCGTGGCGACAAGGTTGGTTTGATTGGGCGCAACGGCAGTGGCAAATCCACTTTCTTAAAATTAATTTTGAAGCAACTTGAGCCAGATGAGGGCTTGGTTGAGATTCCGCGCGGCTATAGAATTGGCCATTTGGAGCAACATATTCATTTTACGCACAACACGGTGCTGGAAGAAATTTGCTCGGTGCTGCCGCCAGAGCGCGAGCATGAAGGCTGGAAGGGCGAAAATATTTTATACGGTCTTGGCTTTGTTTATGAAGATTTGGAAAAAGATCCAAAAAACTTTTCGGGTGGTTATCAAGTAAAGCTAAACTTGGCGAAGTTGTTGTTGATGGAGCCACAAATGCTGCTGCTTGACGAGCCGACCAACTATCTCGACATCCACTCAATTCGCTGGTTGAAAGAATTTTTGCACGAATGGGAAGGCGAATTGATTTTGATCACCCATGATCGCGGCTTTATGGATCAGGTGATCTCGCACACTTTGATAATTCATCGCCGTCAATTTAAAAAACTTCCGGGAAACACTCAGGGCGTGCGTGAAAAGATTGCTTTGGAAGAAGAAATTTATGAAAAAACGCGTATCAACGAAGACAAGCAACGTCAGCAAACGCAAGAATGGATTGACCGTTTCAAATCGAAGGCAAGTCAGGCAAGCCGCGTGCAATCACGTGTGAAGATGCTTGAGAAAAAAGACGTCAAAGAAAAATTAGAGTTTGTCGAAAATCTCGAATTTCAATTTTCGCATGTGCCTTATGGCAGCAAAGATTTTATGATCGAAGTTGAAAATACGTCCTTTGGCTATAATCCTGACTTGCGGCTGATTAACGACTTAACTTTTCGCGTTGAAAATGGCGATAAAATTTGCGTGATTGGAAAAAACGGTAAAGGTAAATCAACTTTGCTAAAACTTATAACGCAAGATCTGACGCCGCTTCGTGGCAATATCAAAATCAACACCAAAACCGAAATTGGTTATTTTGGGCAGATGAATATTGATCGCCTTGATCCAAATTCTTCAATTTATGAAGAGTTACAAAAAGTGGATGAGAGGCTCCCTCAAACCAGAGTGCGTCAGGTTTGCGGCAATATGATGTTTTCGTCAGATTTGGCCAACAAAAAAATTTCGGTGTTAAGTGGTGGCGAAAAAAGCCGCGTGATGCTAGGAAAAATTTTGCTCAAAGGCGTGAATGTGCTGCTGCTTGACGAGCCGACAAACCATCTTGATATGGAAAGCTGCGACTCGCTGATGGAGGCCATCCGCAACTTTGAAGGCGCAGTGATTATGGTGACGCATGACGAATATTTCTTACGCGAAATTGCCAACAAACTCGTGATTTTTGACGATAACAAAACTTTCACTTTTGAAGATTCTTACGAATATTTCTTGAAGAGAGTAGGGTGGAAAGATCACTAGAAATAAAAAACTTCTTGCATAAATTTTTTTTCCAAATATACCGTTTAGTGAAGTAAATGTTATATTAATTTAATTTTGAAATTTATGGATAATGGGCAACAAAAAAAATTAGCAGTGGAAGGATGTGTTGTAGCAGGCGAAGCAGCCGCTTCAAGATCTAATTCTGAAGCTAATGAGGTGTTTGTGGATGAGGCTGAGGCTGAGGCAATGAAACGAGTTATGTTAAAGGCGGCGGAAGGTGATGCGCCTCAAAGACGATTTAGTAATGGTGAAGAAGGGTTTGGTTTAAGAACAGGCAGCGCTTCAAGTGTTGCTACTCCAGATTTAGTTGCAGAGTTAGATGAACTACTATCTCCATTTCCTGCACCAACTGTTGCTGTTGGAAGAACTTCAAGAGGTGGCGATGGATTTTCTCTTTCCTCAGTTCCAGAAAATGAAAGTGTGGTGGGTTCTGGTGGTGGAGATGAAGCTTTCAATTTAGCCGGCAAAGTAGGACGAAGCAACGCTAGATAAATGCCAAACTTCAACGAATCTCAAACCCTAAACCATTCATCAGCTG
>CAYPUN010000113.1:0-4966 GCA_964413985.1 uncultured Rickettsia sp.
AGACATTTTAAGCATTAAGTTGTTGATTATGTTTGTTTTTTGTGGTATGATTGGGGGTCGATATTAATTTTAGCTTTTTGGAGGTGGGGAAGTTATGGATAGGAATAAGACTAAAGCTAGTAGTGAAAAAATAGGTGGAGGCGGTTTCCTTGGGAGGAAGGATGTTAAGGCGAGTGGGCCCATGGGAGGAGGCGCTGCTGTAGTCAATACAGCTGTCGGTGTTGATGAGATGAGGCTGGCTAAGGAAAAATTTAATAAATTGAAAAGTGACTACGATAAGTTTTGTTTTCGCGAAGAGTTGATAGCAAGGCAAGCTTCAAGCGGGGTTTCCAAGGCTGAAGTTCGTGTTGCTGACGCGTGGTATTA
Source organism: uncultured Rickettsia sp. (assembly GCA_964413985.1). Taxonomy (GTDB): domain Bacteria; phylum Pseudomonadota; class Alphaproteobacteria; order Rickettsiales; family UBA1997; genus CAMCFD01. Next base: position 367 of record CAYPUN010000113.1, read on the forward strand.
CGGTGCGGATAAAAAAGGAAATCCTAAAAGCGCTAATTTTAGAGCGCACTCAATCCAAGATATTTTTTCTTGGAATTACGAATATTATAGGTCTCAAGAAGGAGGTTTGAATAAAATCGCTGAATTTGTTGTGGGTGAAATTCAGAAGGACGAAAAATCTCTAAATCCATATTTTTTGATTGCTGAAAAGAGAGATGCTGATCTTTTTAATCTCATTGTTGAAAAGGCTGACAAAGCTGAAAAGGCAAAGAGTAAGATGCGCAGAAATGAGGGTGGGAGAAGGGAGTTAAAAGGTGGAATTGATGCCTTGCCGGCGAGAGATGAAGAGTCAAAAAACACTCCAACTGATAAACAAAAGTCAGAATTGTCGCCGCTGCATTCGGTTATAGCTGCCGGAAATTATGAATTGGCGAGGGGTTTTTTGGTTGATGGAGAGGCGAATCCTAATGCTAGAAGAGAAAAAACTGCTTCAACAGATAAGGATCGAGGTGGAGATACTCCGCTTGATAGCGCGGCGGCTTTGTTAAAGGGTGTTAAAGTCGGTGTGGAAAAAGACTCAAAAGGTGCGCAAGATGCTGAAAATGCTTTGCAAATATTTTTGTTGGTGCTTGGGCTTGGTGGAAAGAGTATGAAGATGTCGCCAGAAGAGGTTGGGGAATTGAAGGTCGCGACGAAGAAGCCGGCGGATAAAAGAAAGTCTGAGAGTGTTGGAGTTGTTGCGGATAAGGTGGAATATTGCGATAAGATTTTTGAAGAGGCTTGTGAAGTTTTTGATAAAAAGACGGGTGAAGGGTGGGGTGAGGTAAAAAAAATATCCAACGCCATAAAGGCGCGTCTTGATGCGAAAGATGGTAGATATAGCGTGGTTGGCAAGGGGGGCAAGGCTGGACATGCTAATCTTTCTGAAGAAGAGAAGGAATTGCTTGATACGCGTGCAGATAAGGAAATGAAGCGAAAGGCAAAAAATAATGTTGCTAAGGTGATAAGAGATGCGCAAATGACGCCGGCGAAGCCTGCTGCAGAGAAGCCTAAAGCTGGGAATGAAGTGGCACGCAGGGCTAAGGGTGCAGTTTTTGCAATTAGACCTTTGCTTGTGGATGCTATGAAGTCTAGTGGTAGTTTTAAATATTCAAGTCCTAGAAAGGGCGGGATTGGCGGAGTTTTGCAGGCGATTGGAGTTGGAGAGAAAACTGGCACAGAAAGAAGAAATGAAGCGGCTGAGGCAATAAAAGCCGCTACCGCACTTGTTTCTGAGTTGAATAGCGCTATGAAGCAAGCCGGAGAGGATGAAAAAAAAGCTTTGGTTGGAGTTGCTGTAGAAATACTGGGTGAGATAGAAGTTTTTTCTGGCGGAGATAATGATAATAAAAAGCTTAAAAAGCAACTTTCAGATGGAAAAACATTGGACGAATTGTTAAAAGGTTTGGATGAGGCGTTTGATCCTGAGGTTAAAGGTATTATTTTTGATAACTCTCCTTCGGAGTTGAAAAAGAAGCGACTTGCGCAATTAGTCGGGGAGGCGGAATTGCAAGTTGGTTCAATTGCTGAAGCGTTGGACAAATCTCCCTCTAAAAGTCTTTCGGAAATAATTTCAGGTCGAGATACTTCTGTTGTGGCGCCGCCGACTCCTTATCGACATCCTGACCCCATTTCTCCAGAGCAAACTCCAGTCGCTTCTCGGGGGGTTGATTTGGTTGAGGCACCTCCAGCACCTCCGACGGATTTTAGAGATCCTGTTTCGCCAAAAACTCCGGCAGCTGCAACTCCTTTGGTGCTGCCAGTGCCAGATGCATTTTTGGAGACGGCGAAAAAGATTATGAAAATGGCTTCGGGTCTTAAGGGTGGCGATGATATTGGGGCCTTGCTTAAGGCTGTGCAAGAATTGAAGGATCGGTTAAAGGAAATTCTTGAGCGCAAAGACACGGCTTCGCAGCCAGCAACGCCGCTTTCAAAAGGTTCGCTGGAAGATGCGTTGATCAATAATAAAATTGAAGCTGAGAAATTGGTGCGAGACGCAGCAAACGCCATTGAAAGCATTGTTGAGAATAAGCCAGATTTGGAGCAAAATAATGATGTAAAGCAAGTTTTAAAAGGTCTTGAGGAGTTGAAAAAAGAGTTTGTGAAGGATGCGGGAATGACTCCGCAAGAATTGAAAGGGCCATATTCTGTTGCAAGAAGGAGGGCGGGCATTTCTCTTCCTCAAGAAGCTTTGAGATCGGCCATGAAGGGGAGAGTTAAAGAGGCGCTGGAAGCCCTGAAGGCTGAATCTGATTTGCGTCACAATAAAGAGGCAACCGCCGCTTCAGATAACGCGCAAGATAAAGATGAGTTTTTGGAGCTTGGTGATATGCTGAAAGCTGTTGCTGACGGGCTCAATGGTGGCAAGGGTCGTGCGGCTAAGGCTGCGGTTGACGCGGATAGTGCTCCTCCAATTGGGCCTAAAAGATTATTTCAATATGGCGATGTCGAGCCGAAGGCTTCAAAACCAGCAAAGATTACGTCCGAAGATGTTGAGGCTGTAAATGCGCTTATGGATGCGATTTCTGGCGATGACAACAATTTTGCTCAAATTTTTACGCCGCCGGCCGGTTTTGGGAATAAGTCAAAAAAGGAGGAGCTGGAAGTTGCAAAAGCAGCGGCGCAAATTGCGCTAGGTGCTAAATCTCCTCAGATTTTGGAGCGTTTAAGTCAGCCATCTACGCCGCTTGGGACAAAGGCGAAGGAGTATATCGGGCAAATTGTTGGTGGTTCGAAAGGCAATGGAGTTGCTGGGGCTGATGATGCAGAAAGATTGCAAAAAATTGAGCAAGGGCTTGATGCAATTGAGAAAGAGTTGGAATATTTAGATAATCCAGAAAAATTTAAGCAAGATGTTGAGAGTTTGACTGGTGAATTGGCGAAGGTTACGTCAACAGAAAATGATGATGGAAAGGGTGATATGTCTAAAAAAAATATAAACATCCCGGCTATAATGGCGCTGATAAAGCATGCAAAGGCTGGGAAGGATGAAAATGGTGGCAATGTGCCAAACGATGAAAAACAACCGCTGGATAATTTGTTGAAGGCGATTGCGGATATTAAGGCGGTGCCTGCAGATAAAAAGATTCCGGGAATTGAGCGAGAAGTTGGCTCGCTTATTGAGCAAATTAAAAAGCTTGATGAGGGGTTTGGCGGGCAGATAGATGCTGAGATTGCTAAAATAGAGCTAGAAAGAGCGGCTGCAGAGCAAAGAGCTGCTGAGTTGCTAGAGCTTGAGGAGAAGGCAAGGCAAGCAGAGGCAGCGGAGTTACAGGCTGCACAAGACGCTGAAAAGGCTCAAAGGGATGTTGAGGAAGCCGCGGCTGCGCTTGCTGCGGAGGAAGCTTCAGAAGTGGGTATTGCTAGTGCTGGCGCAGGGGCTCCGGCTCCAAGAGAGGCTCCTCAGTTTAAAAACGAGAAAGCGCGGAAGGCTGTGGATGCGGTTTTTGCGATTCGCGAAACTGCGGCCCTGCCAGAAGGTGATGAAAACGCAAAAGAAGAAAGTGATGCTGGTCCCTCAATTACTAGGGCTAAGAATGCTATTGGAGCATTGAAGGAGGAGATTTTTAAAAATAAAGCGACTTTCAAGTAGAGATTGCAAGCTGATCCAGGCGCAGATATTGAGGGGTCTGGAATAGCTTCAGAGCATAATAAAAATAATGAAGAGTTGTTTGATGCGCTTGAGGCGGCGAAACAGGAGGTTAGTGCGTTGGATGATATTGTGAATGGTGAAGATCCGATAGCTTTATTAAAAGATCTTGACCGAGCAATTGATGATCCGAATAATAATAACGCTTTCAACATAAGGTCATCTGACCGCGATAAATTTACTGCAGAAGCAATAGCGGCAGAATGTCTTTCCGAGAAGAAGAAAGTCGAGGTGGTTGTTGCTGGGCCAGTTGCGGTTGCTGCGCAGGCGGAAGATGCGAATTCGCCTCAAGTGAATACTGATTTAGAGCCTTTGATAACAACTGCTATCGATGCTGCAAAAGCGGTTGCTGATAATGACGAGGCCTTGGATGATTCGGCAAAAAATAATCTGCGAGACGCGCTTCAAGAATATCAGTCAAGCCCTGCGGCAAAAGCAAAGGTGCCAGAGTTGTTGGGATCTATTTCAAGTAGGCTTGCCGAGATTAATGACGAACAGCTTGCTAAGATAAGAGCTGGCGAATCGGATGATGATGCGACTGCGAAAAATCCTTATGCAAAAATGCTTGAGCTGCTGAATGTTTTGGCAGAATTTCCAATTGTGGGAAAGCGAGAGGCTGGCAAAAAAATCAAGTCTGGAAATTCTTTGATTAGCTTGCCGTTGCCTGGCGCTGAAGGCGATGCTGCGCAAGAACCAAAAACTTTGTTTCAGATTTTGAATGATGCAGAAAAGGGATTTGCGGTTGAGGCTATTACGAAAGATGCAGAATTGTTGGAGGTTCTTGGGAATGAGGAGGTGAAGTCTATAGATGATGATGAGGTTGGGCTAGGGACGCAAGAGGGGGAAGAGGAGAAAGAGGAGGAAAAGGAGGAAAAGGAAGCGGATACGTTGCCGCCAGCGCAAGCAGCGCAAGCAGCAGAGCCAGCAGTGCAT
>CAYPUN010000114.1:0-4742 GCA_964413985.1 uncultured Rickettsia sp.
ATTATAAATTTCGTTATTTTCCATCAATTACGCCCTCTTTTTTCATATATTTTATCGTATCTTTTCCAAGGTTAAAAATCATGTCAATAATTGAAACAAAATGCGTAAACTCGCCGTGCAGCTGCTGATATGGCGCATAATTTTCATAATTTGACCACTCAACCTCAATTTGCGCACGCTCAAACAAACCAACATCCATATAATCTTTTGCCGCCGCACCAGAAATATAATGCGTTGCGCCAGCTTTTTGCGCCAGCTTAAGCAGCCTCTCGCTTGCTGAAAAATTTTGCAATTCTTCTAAAGAAAAGTGATCATAAGATTGCGAGATTTTTGTTTCTATTTCCAAAAAATTTAATATTTTTTTAATAAATAAAATATTAACTTCGCTCAACATTTGGAGCTGCGAAGCCTCATGATATAAAGCTTCAAGCCATGGGAAAAATTCTTTAAAATGTTGCGCTCCTCTATAGCTTTCAAAAATTTTATCACGATGCTTTTTGACAAAACCGTGATCCGAAATTTTTACTTCACATATTCTCTGCGCGCCATATTCACCGCTATCAACAGGAACCGTAAGCCATTCAACGCCTTTTTGCGTTTTAATTTGATTGCGATTGCGCCAATCGCGCCTTGTATATTGCACATCATCAAGCACAATAAATTCATCACAAATTGCAATCATGTCAAAATAGCCTTTCCACGGTATATAATTTGATTGCGTTATGATAAGTCTGCGCATTTTATTTATTGAAATTTATACATCACCACCAAACCGACCATAATCAACAGGATTCCAGCGATTTTGGCCATAGTAAAAGCTTCGCCAAACATTGTCACCGAAAGTACGAAAACAGCGACAAAGGCCAAGCTCATAAATGGATAGGCTTGACTCAATTCAAGCTTCGCCATTGCAAGCAGCCAAAATATTGAGGCAAAAAATGCGCTTAAATAGCATAAAATTATGTATGGATCCCAGATCAATTTAAAGAATATGAAATACAGCTTTTCCTTAGCCTCCTGCGGTATTTGACTGGCATAAAATGACATACGCCATTTTCCTAAAAGCTGTCCCAAAACAGTAAAAAAAATTGTTGCAAAGATATATAAGTAACCCATAAATGTTATTTTGCTATAAATTAAAGATAGGCTTATTTAAAATATAATTTGAATAGCATTTCTTGAAACAATTCGAATTTAAGCATAAATTTTTCTCCTTGTTAATTGTCGGCAATTATACTACAATTCTTAAAGGGAAAAGTCTAAGAAAAATTAAAAAAATTTGACTGGATTTTGGGTAGCGCTATATCCAGCCAGTCAATTATCTTGCTAAATAAATCTAAAAATAAGAGATTCGTCAAAAACCACTTGACGCCATATCTTAAAACACTTAGACACTGTTAACAAACTTAAATAAATAATAAATACTTAGGCGCATGAAGAAAGCTTTGGAAAAAAATTTAAAACTCTGCAACAACTACGTGCAAGCTTACCTACCAATTCTACTTGCAACATTTTTTCTGCCAATCGTTTTTCTTATGTACTTCCCGTCATTATTTTTTAACGTACTATCTTGGATCGATCCCTTTATATATGTTGGATATGGCCTTAACTATCCAGATCAAGATTTCTTAAGCAGCTACTACAAAATATCACGCCTACCTCATATCTTGTTGCAATATTTTTTTCGCACAACCTTCAATCCAAGTATCGCTGGATATTTATTGCATTTTACAATCTACGCCACATCTGCATTTTTCATTTTTAAATTAGTTGAGAAGATTTCCAATAAACTCGCCGCCTTTTTAATTGCAATTTCAACTCCACTGCTTTTTGTTGCTTATAGCGGCGGAGCTGATTATCACAATAATTTTTCTGGCCTAATATTAATTCTATTGTTGCTTTACGTTACAACGCAAAGCCTCGCCAAAAAAGACTCTTCGCAATTTTTTTTCAATACCGGCTTATTATACGCACTGGTTGTGCACACCAACCTACTCATGTCACTAGACGCTGTCGTCTACTCATCTTGCCTTTATTTAGCCATTAAAATTTTAAATAATGAAAATGCCTTCGCAGGTATCATAAAAAAAGCTTCACTTGTCATAATTGGGTTTATTGCCTCCACATTAATTTTATGCATAATAAACTATAGCTTTGGCCGCCAATTCTTATTTATGATGCCGCTATGGTCTTTTGCGATCAGTGGCGGAGAAAAGGAATCATATTGGCTCCACTTAAATGATTTTATTTGGCAAGCTAAACATTTATCGTGCTTTGTGACGCTTTTTATTTTTTCACTTTTTATAACAATAAAAATCGCCGTTACAAAAAATATCAAAAAAAACAGCTTGGTTTTTTTTGCCAATCTTGCTTTTACAATCACTTTTTGCACCACTTTTGCAAGTCAACTTGCTGGCGCTAATGACTTACACGTGCAATATTTTGCCTTCACTTTATTAGTGCCATTCCTTATAACCCTAGGAGCCAACCTCAATTCTACAAAAACAAATCTTGCGCAATCACCTCTTCTCTTTATCGCAATTGCCGCGATTTTTTTTATCGCACTTTTTAAAAGCGAGTCTTTATATTACAACTATTTGCAAAATTTCACTAGCTCAATATTCATATCCTATATTATCTTTTGGGCAGTGCCAATTGCCATCGCCATAAGATTTAGAAACAACTTTAAAACTGCACAAATTTTAATTTTTTCTGCCTTATATTTTGTAATAGTTATCACTAATTGCGCAATATTTTACAATGAAAAATACGTCTCTTGCGATAAACATAAATCATCAACCGATTTTTATGTTGAATTTAACAATCATCTAAAAAAATATAGAAAAAACTCCTTTGAGCAATTGCCAAATAACATTTTTGCGTGGATGAATACAAATCAAACAATTCGATTTAAAAAAGAGTGCAATTTTTATTCAAATAAGCTGGATGAACTTGGCATAAGCACTTTCACAACTAGCTCTGGAAATGTCAAAACGCTTGACAATATATGGCGCAAAGGGGGTATGAATAATATAGACAATTTGTGGAAAGAAAATGACGGCAAAGAATTCTATGGCAAAAAAGAATTCCTAGAGATCAAGCCGCATTCGCGAGTCTTGGTGCTATTAACTTACGACGAAAATGACGCTAAAAAGATGATCGCCAAAATGAAGGGCTACGGTTTAAATTTTTCCATAGCAGAAAAACGGGCCGTTTATCTTGATTCATTTATGGCGCAATATTTTATCTTAATTGAAGACGGCTTATTAGAAGCCAACTACCACTCCAGACCAACAATAAACTGAATTCTTTCGCCAAATATTTTATTGAGAATTGGAGGATATAATTTGAATTTAGTTTGCAATTTCTTTACCGTAAAAGAATTTCTAGAAAACATATCTTCCCATTCTTTTTTACTTAAAAAATTGAATGGCATTGATACGCCATATGAAAAATTTCCAACAAAATCAGCGATTGTCAGCAAAGCATTATCGACAATATTATTTGAATAATGATCCTTTATGATAACGCCTCTTTTGGCAACCCTCTTGGCCTCAACCAACAAATCCTCTATATTGTGAGTGTGATGCAAAACATCCACAAACATAATATAATCAAACGACTTATCCGCAAATGGCAAAACCTTTCCGTCATAAATATTAAAGTTAATTGCACACGACTCTCTACGAAAAACATCAATGCCTTCAAAGTGTATATTGGGCTTAACTTTCGATATGCCATAAGAAATTCTACCATCTCCGCACCCAACATCCACAACTGACAAATTTTTGTCGTCAGGGTAAAAGTCGCTTAAATATTTGATCAACGCATTGCATCTGTTTGAAAACAAAAACCTTTCATGAATCGACTGATAAAATTTTAGAAATAATTTCATACTTTTTTTATTAATTAAGGGTTACAAATGACACGTCATTTTTTAAAAAATCTTACTTCACTAAACGAAAAATATTTATGCATTAAATAGCTGCAAATTACCAAAACCGCCAGCGCCATTGCCTGAGCTATCAAAATAGCAATGCCAAAAACACTAACCAACAAATGCAGCAAAGCAATATTGCCAAAATAAAGCGTCAAACAAGTTATTGACAATTTTAAATATTGCATTTTCCAATTCGCCGAGCTTTTAAAAACAAATAGTTTAAAATTTACAAATGAGATCACTGAGCCAAGCAAATAGACAATTAAAACTATCGCCCAATTTGGCATTATCTCATTTAATATCAAATACAATATTATAAACAACAGATAACCAAGAGCAGTATTGATTGCTCCACAGGCTAAAAATCTAATTTTTTCTGGCATTTTCAAAAACAAAGAATAAATTCTCATCAACTCTTTTTTTGAACTATTTTTAATATTGAAAGACCCGGTAAATTTCTAATAACAATATATTTTTCAATCCTAAAAAGGATTTTGAAAACCATATTAACAAAAGAGTTTTCTGAATAAGAATCGAAGGAAGTCTTATCAAAACCTTCCCCTTTGGCACTTCTTTTGTATATCTGATTTTTTATCAAACGCACCAACGCAGCTGGCACAAAAAGCACTTGCATAAAATATCTCTCATAAATGCCCGCAAAACTCGCAGCATCTACCACTTTTTGCAAACTGGCCCTTGTATATCTTCTAAAGTGATGAATAATAATATCCGCATAAGACCACAGAAAAGGATGCGCCGGAACCGTTATCAGCAAATATCCACCAATTTTTAACTTCGATTT
>CAYPUN010000115.1:0-4721 GCA_964413985.1 uncultured Rickettsia sp.
AATGACCCAACTCGAACAAAAAAAACAAAACGTCATCAACCAAATCAAGGCTTTCCACAGCCTTGACGACTCACAAATCAAGGCCTTAGAAGATTTTGTGCTTTTGCTTTTGCAAGAAACCAACGAATATAATTTGATTGGCAAATCAACCATCGATGATGTTTGGAGCCGCCACATTCTTGACTCGGCGCAAATTTTAAAATATATCACCGACAAAGAAATCAAGCTGGCCGATTTTGGCACGGGCGCAGGATTTCCCGGTTTCATCCTCGCCTTGCTTGGCGTGAAAGAAGTGCATCTGGTTGAAAAATCTTTTCGCAAATGCGAATTTTTGCGCAAGGCGAAAACGCTCTCGCAAAAACGCATCTTCATCCACCAAGCCAAGCTAGAAGAGCTTCCAGAGCTCAAGTTTGACGTGATCACTTCGCGCGCTTTGGCAAGCCTCGATAAATTGCTTGCTTATAGTAAAAAATTCCTTAAAAATGACGGTTATGCTTTGTTTCTCAAAGGAAAAAATCTCGAGCAAGAATTAAAAATTGCCCAAACGCAATTTTCTTTTTCTTACGAACTTTTCCCGAGCGTTACATCATCTGAAAGCAGAATTATCAAGCTCTCTCACATCAATGAATTGCAAAAATAATTCACTAATTATTATCAAATAATATTTTTTAAAACATATGCTAATTGGAATTCCAAAAGAAATTAAAGATCATGAATATCGTGTTGGTTCTACTCCTGCAGGTGTGCGCGAGTTGATCAATGCTGGTCACAAAGTGATTGTGCAAAAAGACGCAGGCACTGCGATTGATTTTAGCGATGCTCAATATGTTGAAGCTGGTGCAAAAATCGTTGCAACTGCAAAAGAAATTTATGACCAAGCTGAAATGGTTTTGAAGGTGAAAGAACCACAAGAATCAGAATGCGCGATGATTCGCAAAGACCAAATTATTTTCTCTTATTTGCACCTTGCTGCAGAGCCTCATTTGACAAAAATGTTGATCGCTTCTGGATCAGTTGCAATTGCGTTTGAAACTGTAAGCGCTGAAGACAGATCATTGCCACTTCTTGCTCCAATGAGCGAAGTTGCGGGCAAACTTTCAATTCAAGCTGGTGCTCGTGCACTAGAAAAAGCACAAGGCGGACGCGGCGTGTTGCTTGGTGGCGTGCCTGGTGTTGCACGTGGAAAAGTTGTAGTTTTGGGTGGCGGTGTGTCAGGAACAAATGCTGCGAAAGTGGCGATTGGTATGGGCGCAGAAGTTATCATCCTTGACAAATCTTTGGCAAGAATTCGCTATTTGTGCGACATTTTTGGCAATTCTGCAAGCGTGCTTTATGCTTCTTCTGCAAACATCGAAAAATCAGTTCTTGATGCTGATGTTGTTGTTGGTGCAGTGTTGATCCCTGGTGCCGCAGCGCCAAAATTGGTTTCATCTGCAATGGTGAAAAAAATGAAAAAAGGTGCGGTGATGGTTGATATTTCAATCGATCAAGGCGGATGCTTTGAAACCAGCAAACCAACTTCGCATTCAAACCCAACTTATGTGGTTGATGGTGTGGTGCATTATTGCGTTACAAACATGCCTGGTGCGGTTGCAAGAACTTCTACACAAGCTCTTGAAAACTCAACTTTGCCATTTTCTTTGGCAATTGCAAACAAAGGTTACAAGCAAGCATTGCTTGATGACAAACACTTGCGCAACGGTTTGAACGTGTTCCAAGGCAAAGTCACATACAAAGCTGTGGCTGACACTTTGGGCTATCAATTTGTTGAAGCGGCAACTTTGTTGTCATAAAATTTTGCGGTGAAGGGCGGGCGATTTTTGAGAGGCAATTGTTTCTTGAGATCGCCCGTTTTTTTTGGTCAATCATTATCTCGAGAATGCTTCTTACAACTTCGCAAATCATCAAAAAATATGCACTTGATGCCAAAAAATCGCTTGGGCAAAATTTTATTTTAGACAAAAATTTCACCGACAAAATTGCGAAATCGGCGGGTGATTTGAGCGAGTTTGAAGTTTTGGAAGTTGGCCCCGGGCCCGGAAGCCTTACGCGCTCAATTCTTGACGCGGGTGTAAAAAAATTAACGGTGATTGAAAAAGATGAAAGATGTTTGCAGGCGCTTCAGGAGCTGAAAGATTTTTATGGTGAGAGGCTTGAGATAATCAATGGTGATGCGCTTGAAGTTGATGAAGAAAAATTGTTCGCGCATGTTTTTGCGGGTGGTGGAAAAATAAAAATAATCGCCAATTTGCCTTATAATATTGGTTCGGTGTTGCTTTTGAAATGGCTAAAAATTGCGCCAAAAATTGCTTCAATGACATTGATGTTGCAAAAAGAAGTGGTGGATAGAATTGTTGCGGGGCCAAACACCAAGCACTTTGGCAGGCTTGGTGTGATGACAAATCATATTGCGCAAAGCAAAATGTTGTTCACGGTGAATCGCGCAATTTTTACGCCACCACCAAAGGTGACTTCGGCGATTGTCGAAATTGTTCCATATGAAAATTCGCCTTACAAAGTTGATTTCAAAAAATTGGAAAAGCTTGTGGCCGCAGCATTTGGGCAGCGTCGCAAGATGATAAAATCGGCGCTGAAAAATTTTGATTTTGGCAATTTGGATGTTGCAATGGCTTTGAAAGAAGCTAAGATTGACGGAAATTTGCGCGCCGAAAATTTGACGATACAGCAATTTTGCGATCTAGCGAAAATTGCTTGAAAATAAAGCTGCAATTCTTAAGGTTGGCGGCATAATTTCGTAATTAAATAACTATCTATGCAAGAAATACTTTCTTATCTTACGCTGCGAACCTTTCTGGTGTTTGCTTCAACAGCATTTTCGTTGCTGTTTGTGATGTTGGCACTCAACATAATCACGGTTGATGAGGCGGTGACAATTTTGCATATGTCGCCTGATGCGGCGCAGGCTTTCAAGCTTGTGGTTTCTAGGGTGCAAGAGATTACAGGAAACATTCTTGATATTATTTCACAGCTGCTTAACAAGCTATTTGGCTGGGCTGGGCTTGATGTTGATCTTAACAGAATCAAAGTTGATGTTAATCACGGTGCTGCTGCGGGCTCTGCTGGTGCTGCTCCAGCTCCTGTTGAGCCGCTCACTCATGGCGCTGGCGGTGGGCCAAATTCTGTTAATCCATAAATAAATGCTAATTGCGGCTATTTCAATTGTAAATCTAATCAGGCTCTGGGCGCTTCTGCTGCTTAGCTTGCTGCTATATCCATTCTTAAAAAATCGCGCGGTTTTTTTCTTCTTCAAACATGCGGGGCCATCTTTTATAAAATTAGGTCAATCGCTTGCAACCCGTCCAGATCTGGTTGGAGAGCATCTTGCCAAAACTTTATCTTTTTTTCAAGATCGCCTCGAACCATTTTGTGAAAAAAAAGTTAGAAAAATTTTGCAGCGCGAATTTGGTAAAAATTTTGATAAAAAATTTAGTGAATTTAATTTTGTAGCTTGTGCTTCGGCTTCAATTGCGCAGGTGCACAAAGCGCGTCTGGCAAGTGGCGAAGAGGTTGCGGTGAAAATTTTGCGACCAAATATAAGACGAATAATGCGTCGTGATATTGCAACTTTGGGGCTGCTGGCAAAAATTACAAAAATTTTCTCGCGTGATTTTGCGAAGGCTTTTGGCGATGTGAATTCGGTGTTGCGCGAGGCGGCAAAAACTGAATTAAATTTGCTGAAAGAGGCGGCCAACGCAATGCGCTTGAAGCAAGAGCTGGCGGGTGTTGCTGGCTTTTATGTGCCGCATGTTTTTTTGGCCTTTTCAAGTGAAAATATTTTGGTGATTGAGTGGATTGATGGCGTGCCATTTTCAAATAAAAAGGCAATTGAAGCAACCGAATTTGACAAAACAGAAATTGCGCGCAACCTTGTGGTGAGCTATTTTACGCAGGTTTATTCAAATGGGTTTTTTCATGCGGATATGCATCAAGGAAATTTGTTTTTGCTGACAAAGGGCGAAAACAAAGGCGCCATCGCGGTTGTTGATTTTGGCATCATGGGCGAAATTGACAAAAAAACGCGCTTGGCAATTGCAGAAATTTTTATTGGGTTTTTGCATCGCGATTATCACGAAGTGGCGCAGCTGCACGTTCGCGCGGGGCTGGTTCCTGCCAACACCAACATTTATGATTTGGCTTTGGCGTGTCAAAAAATTGGTGAAAAAATTGTTGATTCTTCGGTGAAAGAAATTTCTCTTGCTGCTTTGTTGATGCATTTGATCAAAATGACGCATGAATATAAAATGTCGACGCGGCCAGAGCTGTTGCTGTTGCAGAAGACTTTGATTTTGGTTGAAGGTGTTGGTGTTATGCTTGATGAAAATTTAAATATTTGGGATTTGGCGCGGCCTTGGGTGAAAGAATGGGCGAAGAAAAATATTGGGTTTGATGCGAAGATTCGCGATGCTTTGGTGGGGCTGTTTGAGGCGCTCAAAGTTGCAGCGCGTCGGTATAATTGAATTATTAAATTTGAAGATTTGCGTAAATCAAAGGGTGGGGATGGTACTTCGCCCCTCAGACAGTGGCGCGCCAAAACTCGGTTCGAAATACCATCCCCACCCTTTGATTTACGCAAATCTTCAAATTTAATAATCACTTAAATTTTTTTTGGCTTTGGGTGGTTGTCTTATCGGCAATCAATTTAAACTTATTTAATCATGTCATTTTATATAAATTCGAAAGCGGATTATGAAAAGCAATAT
>CAYPUN010000116.1:0-4699 GCA_964413985.1 uncultured Rickettsia sp.
GCCCGCTGCCAATAAGGGTTTTCACCTCTTGCTCTTTAAAATCAATCACGCGAATTGAATGGTTGCCACTGTCGGCAACATAGAGCTTGCCTGCATCATAAAGCATTCCCTTTGGCATATTAAATTGCGCCGTTTCAAAATTTCCATCGCGAAAGCCCGATTTGCCTGATCCAACTTGCGCAATAATTTCTCCAGACAAAGAGGTTATCAAAATATTATTCTGCCCGCTATTAGCAATAGCAAGGGCCGGAGCGTTGTGTGCCTTAAACGGAAAATTTTTAATATATTCAATTTTTGTTGGATAATTTAAAACGCGCTTCGCAACTTTATTTTTTTCAAGCAGCAGCGGAAGCTGATTTCTGTTGAGTCCATAGCGAAATTTTCCCACCAGTTTTTTTACATCAGCAACCAAATTTTTTGTTTGCTCTTCGCCAATATAAGTTTTTTTGACATTGCCGCGCGGATCAATCAAAATCAGCGTTGGCCACACTTTCACGCTAAAATTATTCCAAATTTTCAAGTCAGAATCGTCAATCACCGTGTAAGTTATATCGTTGCGCAGCACGGCTTTGATGATTGAATCGTGATCTTTTTGATTATCAAACTTGCCCGAATGCACGCCAATTATGGTCAATTTGTTGCCAAGCTCTTGTTGCAATTCTTTGATTTGTGGCAAAATGTTGGTGCAAGGCGCGCAGTTGTAAGTCCAAAAATCCAGCAAAATGACGCGATCTTTCAAATCTTCCAATGTCAAAGCGCGCTCAACGTTGATAAACCTTTTATCCTCGGCGTTTGAGGCGGCAATCTTCTCCAAATTTTTAGTGGTAAAAAACAATCCAGAAAGCAAAGAATAAAGCGCCCAAATCACAACTAAAGAAGAGGCGATCAAAAGCAGAAGAGACTTGTCTTTGCTGGTTAATTTTGCAAACATTTTTGAAAGGTTGATTGATACAGGTAAATACAACCCCAAAGGCTATCACTCTGATTTGAGAAAATAAAGCGATTATTTTTTTAGAATTAAATGGCAGCAATTCAATTTTTTGACGAAGTAAACTTTCGCGCCGAAGGTTCTGCTACAGCACCGCCAGAAGTCTGCTGCGATTGTTATATTTTAAGGCGAATTTTTAAAGCGCAACAATGCAATATCAAAAAATCACAAAAAAAAATAGCGACCATCAAGGCCGCTATTTTAAAATGTATCAAAATCATCTAGCAAAAAATCCTAAGCAAATTCAACTCTTTTGCCTTTTTTCTTTCTGCTGATAGCTTCTTCAGTTTTTCTTTTTTTCTTTTCAGAAGGTTTTTCATAAGCTTTTCTTCTTCTAGCTTCTTTGATCAAGCCTTCTTTTTGAGTTTTTTTGCGGAATGATTTGATTCCAAGTTCAAGGTTGCGTCCGGTAATTAATACTTGCATGTTTTTTTATTTATTTTTTAACGTCAATTAAAGAGATATTGCCATCTTTACGATGATAAACTACGTTGATTTTGCCAGTTTCTTTGTTGGTAAAAACAAGTGTTGGCAAGTCAGCGAGATCCATTTTCATCACAGCTTCATTCACTGTGAGAGTTTCGATTTCGGTAGTTTTTTCTTGGATCACATTTAGCGAATCAGCTTTTTGTTCGCTTTCTTCCATTTCGGCAAAAACGTCATAGGCCAAAGGTGGCATGACATATTTTTTAACTTCATAGCTTTCATAAACTGGCTCAACATTTTTGATGCCGCCGCCATTACGACGATAATTTTTGATGCGATCTTTATAGCGACGCAATTGTGAAACTGATTTGTGCAAGCTTTCAGTGAATGCTGCATAAGGGTCGCCAGCTTGTGAGCTGCTGTTTACAATGATGCCGCCGCGTACGCCTTCATTGATTGTGATCAATGCTTTGAAAAGATTTTTTTCTTTCGAAAAATGAACTTCGGCGCGAACCGCATTTTCAAAATATTTTTTTACATCTCGATTGAGATGTTCTTCAACAAAGGTGGTCAAAGCTTGACCAATATCCATATGTGAACCAATAACTCTTATTTGCATTTTAAACTAAATTTGATTGCTAAGAACATACTGCAAAATGCCACCACGTTTGTAATATTCTACTTCGTTGCTGGTATCAAGGCCGCAGGTCAAAATCACCTCAACTTTTGTGCCATCATTTTTGGTGATAACACATTTTATGTCTTGTTTTGGCTTAATGTTAGCATCTATTCCTAAAATATCAATAGTTTCGTTGCCATTTAATTTTAAAGTCTTGCGATTGTCGTCATTTTTGAAGATTAATGGCAAAACGCCCATGCCAATTAAGTTTGAGCGGTGAATGCGCTCGAAAGTTTCGGCGATCACAGCTTTGACGCCAAGAAGATATGTTCCCTTTGCAGCCCAGTCGCGAGAAGAGCCCGTGCCATATTCTTTGCCGGCAAAAATCACGAGAGGAAGGTCTTTTGCTTTGTAAGTCATAGCCGCATCATAAATTGACACAATATCATCTGAGCCGTTGACCTTCGTGAATCCGCCCTCTTTTTGTCCGCCGAGCATTTCGTTTTTGATGCGAATGTTGGCAAAAGTGCCGCGCATCATAACTTCGTGATTGCCGCGGCGCGCACCATAAGAGTTGAAGTCGCGCGGGGCAACGCCATGTGCTTTCAAATAAACCGCAGCTGGCGAAGTGGCAGAAATGTTGCCTGCGGGCGAGATGTGATCCGTTGTGATTGAGTCACCAAAAATTCCCAAAATGTTTGCACCCTTGATTTCATTGGCGTTAGAGCGGTTGAGATCGTCGAAGAAATTTGGCAAGCGGATATAGGTGCTTGAATTGTCCCAAGAATAGGTGTCGGATTTTTGAGTGCTGATTTTTTGCCAAGCCTCGCCGCCTTTGAACAGATCGGCATATTTTGCGGCAAAAACTTCGCGCGTCACAAATTGGCTGATAAGGCTGTCAATCTCTTCTTTTGTAGGCCAAATGTCTTTTAAAAATACTTTATTGCCAAGTTTGTCGGTGCCAATTGCATCGTTTGCAAGGTTGATTTTCATGTTTCCAGCAAGGGCATAGGCAACAACAAGCGGAGGTGATGCTAGATAATTTGCTTTCACCAAAGGATGCACGCGCCCTTCAAAATTGCGGTTTCCAGACAATACAGCGCCAACCAAAAGATTTTTTGCTTTGATGGTTTCTTCAATTTTGTCATGCAACGGGCCCGAATTGCCAATACAGGTTGTGCAGCCATAGCCAGCAACGTTGAACCCAAGTTGGTCGAGATATTTTTGCAAGCCAGATTTTTCAAGATAAGCGCTCACCACCTGCGATCCTGGGGCAAGCGAGGTTTTTACAAAATGTTTGGTTGTTAAGCCTTTTTCAACGGCTTTTTTGGCAAGCAGCCCAGCTGCAATCAACACTGACGGGTTTGAAGTGTTGGTGCAAGAGGTTATTGCAGCAATCACAACATCGCCATCACCCAAATCGCAATTGAGTTCTGGTATTGACTGGCGCGTGTTGGCGGCATTTCCAAGCTCAGCAAAAATTGTTGCAAAAGATTCTGGAGCTTGACCCAAAACAACTTTGTCTTGTGGTCTTTTTGGTCCTGCCAATGAGGCTTCAACCGTTGATATGTCTAGCTCTACAACTTCGCTAAAATCTGGCGTTAAATCATAATTTTCAACAAACATTCCTTGTTTTTTGGCATAAGATTCAACCAGTGCAATGGTTTCTTCACTACGCGCTGTAAGGTGCAGATATTTTATATTTTCAGCATCAATTGGAAATATACCGCAAGTTGCGCCATATTCAGGTGCCATGTTGGCAATGGTGGCGCGGTCTGCCAAGCTTAAATTTGCAAGGGCAGGGCCAAAAAATTCGACAAATTTTCCAACAACGCCTTTTTTGCGCAAGATGTTGGTGACCGTCAAAACCAGATCTGTCGCGGTTGTGCCTTCTTTTAGCTTGCCTGTGAGTTTGAACCCAATCACCTCTGGAATCAGCATTGATATAGGTTGACCAAGCATCGCAGCCTCGGCTTCAATGCCGCCAACGCCCCAACCAAGCACTCCAAGGCCGTTGATCATTGTGGTGTGGCTGTCAGTTCCAACAACGGTGTCGGGATAGGCCACAAGCTCTCCGGCTTCTTCTTTGTGCCACACAACGCGCGCCAAATTTTCAAGATTCACCTGATGGCAAATGCCCATTCCTGGCGGCACGGCGCGGAAATTTTCAAAAGATTTTTGCGCCCATTTCAAAAATTCATAACGCTCGCGATTGCGCTCAAATTCTAGATCGACGTTGGTTTTTAGTGAATCTTTTGAGCCATAAGAATCAATTTGCACCGAGTGATCGATCACCAAATCAACAGGCACAAGGGGATTGATGCTTGAAGAATTTTTGCCCATTTTTTTCACCGCATCACGCATGGCTGCCAAATCAACAACAGCGGGCACTCCGGTGAAATCTTGCATCAAAACGCGAGCAGGTGCAAA
The DNA here is from genome assembly GCA_964413985.1 of uncultured Rickettsia sp. GTDB lineage: Bacteria > Pseudomonadota > Alphaproteobacteria > Rickettsiales > UBA1997 > CAMCFD01. Next base: position 4,464 of record CAYPUN010000116.1, read on the forward strand.
AGCAATTTCAATGCGCTTTTCTGGGTTTTTTACGGAATCAATAATGCTTGAAATGTGCTCTTCGCGCACAATGTCGCCATCAAAATTGCGAATCGAATTTTCAAGCAGAATTTTCAAGCTAAAAGGGAGCTTGCTGATGTCCTTTCCAAGCTTTGTGGCAGCGTCTTGCAAAGAAAAATATTTATATTCGGTATTGCCAATTTTTAATGCTGATTTTTGGATAAAATTTGTCATAA
>CAYPUN010000117.1:0-4627 GCA_964413985.1 uncultured Rickettsia sp.
GAGTGCGGCTTATGCCACCATGCCCCGCTTAGCTCTTTTTTAAGCCGACGCGGCTTAAAAAAGAGATTGCCGTAGGGGCATGGTGGCATAAGCCGCACTCAAAATCTTGAAATATAACAATTCCCCAGCAATAAGTTTTAAACCCAACCTTGCCACTTGATTTGCTCGAAAAATCAATCATTATTAAATCAATGATTTATCGAAGCCTTGCGTAATTTTTATTTTCATGGAAAAAAACTATAAAATCCACATTTTTATTTTTTTCGCGCTATCGCTGTTCTGCACTACAGCCTCTAAAGCTGGCGTGTCTTTAATTCGCGACGCTCAAACAGAAAAATTTTTGCATGAAATTGCTGATCCAATTTTTGCGGCCGCAAATTTGAACGGAAAAAATATCAAAATTTTTATTGTGAATGATCCTGAGATCAACGCCTTTGTGAGTGGCGGGCAAAATGTTTTTATCAACACCGGGTTGATTAGAAAATACAACACGCCTGACGCCTTGATTGGCGTGATTGCGCATGAAACTGGACATATTGCTGCGGGGCATATTGCAAGATCTTCTGAAGAGATGCAAAATGCCAGCAATGCAATGTTGTTGAGTTATTTGCTTGGCATTGGCGCCTTGGTTTCTGGGGCTCCAGACGCTGGTCAGGCGATATTGTTTGGCGGTTCGCAAAGTGCGGAAAGGATGTTTTTAAAATATACGCGAGGTCAGGAGGAAGCAGCAGATAAAAGGGCTGTCGACTATTTGCTGAAGGTGCACTATCCTGCGACGGGTCTGTTAAATTTGCTCGAATTTTTTGATAATGAAATGACGGGATATCAGGGACAGCTTGATGAATATGCTCTCACCCACCCTGTTAGCAAAAAAAGAATCGCCTATTTGAAAAATAATTTTCAGAAAAAATTTTCGGATGTTGAGTGGAACAAAAAATTGCAACCAACGATGGACATAGTGCTGGCAAAGCTTGAGGGCTTTATGGATAATCCTGATTTTTTGCTGAAGAAATATCAAAACAGAGATGATTATGTTGCAAAATATGTAAAAGCGGTTGCGCTGCACAGAAAGGCAGAAAGCCCGCAAGCCTTGAAATTGATGGATCAATTGCTGGTTAAAAATGGCGATGATGGATTTTTGCATGAGATGAAAGCACAAATTTTATTTGAATCAGGCAAGATTGATGAGTCAATTTTGGCTTATGGTAGAGCGATTGAACTGCTAGAGCCGCAAGATGCCGCGTCGATCAAGATTTCTTTTGCGCTGGCGATTTTGACTTTGTCAACTCACGATGCGCAGCTGGTTAATCTTGCAATCAAGAAATTGAAAGAGGCACAAATTTTTGAAAATGATAATCCATTTTTGTTTCGTGAGTTTGCCAGCGCTTACAATAAAATAGGCGATGAGCCTCGGTCTTTGATGTCTTTGGCGGAGTATAATTTTTCAATTGGCGATAAAGAAAAAACACGAAAATATGCAAAATTGGCGAAAGAAAAATTTGCTACGCAAAAAAATCAAGATGTTATTAAGCCAGAGTTGACAAGGCTTGATGACTTGTTGGAATTGGCAAAAGATACTAAAAATCAACAATGAAAATTTTTTTAAAAAAACTATATCACCTGCTGCAAAAATTGGGACACGCTCTCAGCAAAGATATTGCGAGCGTGTTTGAAGAGCTGCGCGCGATTATTAGAAATCGCAATTATATGGTGCGCTATCCAAAATTATTTGCAATTTTTTCGATCATTGAACATGAGCAATCATCGCAAGTTTTTGAGATTAATTTTGAAGATTTTGAGTTGATAAAAAAAGAAATCTTAAAAGATGACAAGGTGAATAATCACCATATTTTAGAAGCCTTGAGGGGCATTTTTCAAAATATTTCTTTGTCAGATATAAATGACAAAAATAAAATTAAGATTTTAGATTATATTTGCGAAGAATTTAATAGCCTGCTTGCAAAAAATAATCATTATTATATTCCGCTGATAAGAGCCATTCTGCGCGGCTTCCCGATGATTTTGAATTATAACGATTATGCTATTTTGCAAAAATTGTTGAAAAGCAAATCGCGCGAACATTTGCGACTTTTGCGCTATGTTTTGAATAGAAATAATTTTCCTAACTTTTTTGCTGAAGATGCTGATGTTGGGGATGCGCTGGCTTTTACTTATCAAAATAGCAACAAGCCGGCCTTTATGCTTTTGGTGCGCCATTTGCGCAAAAATGATTTGTTTTCGGTGGTGTTTGAGAAAAATATTTCTGACATTCGAAACAAAATTTTCAGTTTGCATGGAGTGCAAAGCAAGGGCGTGGATTATAGCGCTATCCTGCTTTCTTATTATGAAGATAAGTGGTTTACTAACGAGAAAAAAATTGAGAAAATTGAGCAGTTTTTGAGTGAAACTTTTAACGATCACACTGCGCGCGGCAAACAGCATATTTTTTCTAACAAGGCGGCGTTTAACCTTGCCATTGCTTTGGTGAAGAGGTTTGGCTATAAAAATTCGATTGTCGAAAATATTTTGCATGAAGCAACTTCTAGCTTTGAAGATAAAAAAAGACGCAAGAAAAAAGAGCGCGTGGAGATGATGGCGCAAAGCTCTGAAGATGCTCCATCAGTGAGCCCAACACCTTTTATGAACGCGAAGTTGCGCGGATTTTTTTCGGTTGCGCCACTGACAAGCGAAGAGCATTGGTTGATTAGATTTGCTGATTATTTGTTATAGAATTTGTCAGTTATAACTGACAAATAAACCGCTTGAAGCCAAGCGCTTGCTGAATCTGTGTTTCATAAAATCCAGCAAACGCTTATTTTTTATCTGTCATCAATCTTTCAATTCTTAGTGAAAAATCTTTTGCATTTGGAATTGGCTCATTTTCAATGATGCAGGCCAAATCAAACAATGTGCGCACCGATGCTTTTGCTTCTTCGCTTTGTGGATCGCTGGCAATTTGTTCGTTGAGATTTTTGACGATTGCATTGCTTGGATTGATTTCTAAAATTTTTGCAAGGCCGCTGACGATTTGCTTTTGTTCAAGCAAATAGCGTTCCATGCGAATGTCCATTGCCATGGAATCTACAGCCAAGCAGACTGGACTGTTGGTTAGTTTTTTTGAAATGCGCACATCTTTTACTTTTTCGCCCAAAACTTCTTTCATAAATTTGGTTAGATTTTCGAAAGCAGAAGTTGTTACATCCTTTATTTTAGAGGCTTCGTTGCTTTTATCATCTTCTTCGTTTTCATTGGCTGACTGCGGTTTGTCAATTTTTTCAAGATCAATTTCGCTGCGTGTGATTGACTGAAACTCCTTGTCTTTGTAAGGCAGAGCAACTGTCATCCAAAAATCATCAACAGCGTCGGTTAAAAACAAAACCTCAATATCTTTTTGTAAAAAAACTTCAAGTTGTGGGCTTGATTGGATTTTTTCAATTGACTCGCCGCTTAAATAGAAAATCTTGTCTTGGCCAGATTTGGCGCGGTCTAGATAATCTTTTAAAGAGATTAATTTGTCGGGAGATTTTGAGGAATAAAAGCGACAAATTTCGAGAGTTTTTTCACGAAATTCTGACGATTCGCAAAGCCCTTCTTTTAAAACTGCGCCAAAATTATTCCAGAATTTTTGATATTCTTCTTCATTGCTGGCAGCTTTGTTTTTGAGCTCGGAAAGCACTTTGCTCACAACAGATTTTTTGATTTTTTCAAGCACGATATTGTGTTGCAAAGTTTCGCGGCTGATGTTTAGGGGCAAATCATCAGAGTCGATGAGGCCGCGCAGAAAGCGCATCCAAGCTGGCACCAAATCTAAATCTTCGGAGATAAAAACTTTTTTTACGTATAGTTTTATCGAAGATTTGCGATCGGGGTGAAAGAGATCGAACGGCTTGGTTGTAGGGACGAAGAGCAAGTTGGTGTAGCTGACCAATCCTTCAACTTTGTTGTGAATTGTCATGAAAGGCTCACCCGGAAGGTGCGAGACATGCTTGAAGAAGGCTTGATATTGCTCGGCCGAGATTGATTCTTTTGGCATTTGCCACAATGCAGTGGCTGAATTTAGTGTTTCAACTTTTGCGCCTGCGTCAATGTTTTCGGGGATGAATTCGATTTTGAAATTGATGTGGTCAGAATAAGTTTGCACAACATGTTTGATGTGAAAACGATCGAGAAAATCGCTTGCCTCGTCTTTTAAATGGAGAATGATTTTGGTGCCGCGCGCAATTTCTTCTTCAGCGTCTAAAACCACGAAATTAGCGCTGCCGTCAGATTGCCATTGATTGGTTTTTGTGTCGTCAAATTTGCGCGAAATCACATCAATTTTGCTTGCAATCATGAAGCCAGAATAAAAACCCACACCAAATTGACCAATTAGTTGCACATCTTGTTTTTTGTCGCCTGTGAGAGATTTGATAAAATTTTCAGTGCCAGAGCGAGCAATGGTGCCAAGGTTTTGGATCAGCTCTTCGCGATTCATGCCAATGCCGTTATCTTGGATGATCAACAGCTTCTTGGCTTTGTCGGTGGTGATTGTAACTTTTAATTCTTCGCCATCTTTGAGCAAATCGTGATTTTGCGCGCCAAGATAACGCAATTTGTCGCAAGCATCTGCGGCGTTCGAGATCAACTC
>CAYPUN010000118.1:0-4617 GCA_964413985.1 uncultured Rickettsia sp.
AATATTTTTTTACGCTTTCTGGCGGCAAAGAAAAATCGACGGGACGAATGGCCTCGTGGGCTTCTTGCGCATTTTTAACTTTGCTTTTGAAAACGTTGGCTGCGTCTGGCAAATATTTTTCGCCATAGGTGCTTGAAATATATGAGCGCACGCCAGTGATTGCTTCTGGTGTAACATCAATGCTGTCGGTTCTCATATAGGTGATGAGACCTTGATTTGAGCCGCCAATTTCAACGCCTTCATAAAGACGTTGCGCCAGCATCATGGTTTTTTTAGCGCCAAATCCAAGTTTGCGCGCCGCTTCTTGTTGCAGTGATGACGTGATGAATGGCGGGAACGGACGGCGTTTTGTTTGCTTTTTTGTTACATCAACAACTTGATATTTTTTGTCTTGCAGCAAAGCCTTGATTTTGGCTGCTTGAGCTTCATTGGTGATTGAAAATTTTTCGAGTCTTTTGTTTTCAACTTCAACAATTGATGCCGTGAAAGCTATGTTTTTCAAGGTTTCAAGGTCGATCTTGATGTCCCAATATTCTTCGCTTTTGAAAGCTTCGATTTCTTCTTCGCGATCGCAAATGATGCGCAGAGCCACTGACTGCACGCGTCCAGCCGATCTGCTGCCGGGTAATTTTTTCCACAAGATTGGTGAAAGTGTGAAACCAACGAGATAATCCAAGGCGCGGCGGGCTTGCTGCGCATCAACCAAATCCATGTCGATTGCGCGTGGTTTTTTGATTGCTTCTAAAATTGAAGATTTGGTGATGGCGTTGAACACTACGCGCTCAACCTTTGTTGAAGCTTTGATGGCTTTTTTCTGCTTCAAAACTTCTAAAACGTGCCATGCAATTGATTCGCCTTCGCGGTCAGGATCGGGTGCGAGCATGATTTTGTCGCAATTTTTGGCGGCGTCAACAATTTGCTTCACTTGCTTGGAAGACTTGGTTGACACTTCATAATGCATCGCAAAGTCGTTGTCAGGCTCAACAGAACCGTTTTTGCTTGGCAAGTCGCGAATGTGGCCAAATGAAGCCAAAACATCATAATCTTTGCCTAGATATTTGCCGATGGTTTTTGCTTTGGCAGGAGATTCGACAATCAGTAAATTTTTCATTATTACTATATATATTATAAAAAAATAACTTCGGGGGGCCAGTATCTACAGGGTTTAAAACGAAAAGTCAAATTTTGTCTTCATTTAATTGATTTTATGCAGGTGAAAACGGCCTCGTGACAATGAGCCTCAGATTTTAAGGTTATTAGGCTGTAAAACTCCCTAACATCAATGATAGAGCTATTTCTTGAGGTTGTAATTATTTCATAATTTTTATAGTCTCTTGGCAGAAAAAAACTGGCTATAGGCATATAGGACAAGGCTCCGAGGCTTCTTTTGCTATAAGTGTAGCTTTTAACTACATTGCCTTGCTCGTCAATCCATTCGCTTTTGTTGGTTTCGTGATGTTGAAAAAGGTTATTTTCGCTTTTGGCAAACGATTCTGGGTTGGCAAGAATTTCGGCTTTAAATTTGGCCAAAGTTTCTTGATCGCTGTTTTTGGCGCAGCTGGCGCAGAGGACGCAGATGGCTAGCAAAATTGGCAAAAGCGCTTGGATTTTAATTGGCATAAGTTCGAGTTTTTCTTGGCTGTGTTTGTTGCTGCTTGAGAATTTTGAAGCTTTTGGCCTTTTCTTTGAGTAATTTTAGATCGCGTTTTTTCTTTTCGCGCGCTTCTTTGTTTTTTTGGCGCATTTCTTGTTTTTCAATTTTCTTTTCTTCGCCAAAATCGGCCTTGGTTTTGGCGAGGTTTAAAATCAATATTTGCTGGTTTTGCGCGATTTTTGTGGCGATGGTTTTTTCTTCAAAATGATGGCCTTTAAAAATTTGCCTTAGTTTTTTTTCGTTTTTATTGGCAAAAAGGGTGCTGATCTCTTCGAAGTTTTCGTTTTTAACTTGCGAACCGGCAGCGGAAATGTGATGAAATTTTATGTGGCCAGCATAAGATATTTTTCCGGCAAACACTTCAAAAGCAAGGGTTGGCGGCGATTTTCTTTTGCCGGTTATGTTGGAAATTTCGGGCGTGATTTCTTTTTCTTTGGCGGCTTGATAGCGGCGGTTGATGGTCTTGAAGCCTTCAATTTCATAGATTCCGGGTTCAATCATTATGATTTGATAATAATCAGTTGGGTTGATTTTTAGGCATTTTTTATTTTCAATTTCTTTTTCAAGATCAGCTTGGCACCAAGTGGTTGTAAGATAGTCAGAGCTTAATTTGAGCAGCACGATTCCTTTTTTGTTTTGTGGAAAGCGCGTAACATCGCTGTTGGCGTCTGGAATGGTTGAAAATAAAGGGTCGGTGAGGGCAAGGCAAGAATTTAGCGAGATGATTGCGGCTAGCAAAATAAATTTTTTCATGCGGTGTGTTTTAAACTTTTATAAATTTAGATGATTATCTTGAGAGGGCTATCTATCGCTTTATCTTAGGCAATATAGCTCTTAGACGCGACTGAGCCACGGTTGGAGCGGCTAAGAGCTATATTGCCCAAGATAAAGCGATAGATAGCCCTCTCAAGATAATCACAAAACGTCGAGACCAATATCTACGGCCTTCACCGAGTGGGTGAGGGCGCCAATTGAAATAAAATCTATTTCAAGATCGCGCAATTTTGCAATATTTTTTATATTAATTCCACCAGAAATTTCAATTAAAGCTTTTTTGCCAATAATTTTTTGCGCTTTTTTTATTTGCGCGATCGTCATGTTGTCAAGCATGATGATATCTGGCTTGAGGGCGATTGCTTCTTCAACTTGTTGCAAATTGTCGCACTCAATTTCAATTTTTTTGCCCGATTTTTTGGCGGCGATGATAGCTTGCGAAACCCCGCCAGCAGCGGCGATGTGATTGTCTTTGATCAAAATCATATCTTGCAAATTGAAGCGATGATTTTTTCCACCACCAACTCCAACTGCGTATTTTTGAAGCGCGCGTAGTGTCGGCAGTGTTTTTCGCGTGTCGAGAATTTTGGTTTTTTTGCTTTTTATGACGCTTGCAAATTGATTTGTGGTCGTGGCAATGCCGCTCAAATGCTGGATTAGATTGAGAATCGTTCTTTCGGCAGCAAAAATTAATTTGGCATCGCCATAGCCATGAGCTATTGATTTGCTTGAGTCTAAGACATCTCCATCTTTGGCATTGATGGCAAATTTTAATTTTGCAGCGGCAAATTTTTTCGATTTTTTTAGCTCGGCAAAGCATATTTTTATTGCATCAACGCCGCATAAAATAATTTTTTCACGTGGTTTTATTATGAAATAAATTTGATGATTTTTTGGAATCGTCAAATCGCTGGTGATGTCGTTTAAAGCTGCGTCTTCAACAAGCGCAGCTTTGACAATTTTTTCAATTTCTTTTTTTAATTTTTGCATGTTCTTGGATCAAAATTTTGATTTTTTAAATGTTTGAGGCGTGTTGTGATAAAATAACGCATAAAATCCATCTCGCTGGCACTGATTTCGCGCTTGTGCGAGTTGTTTTCGTCGATCAAATCTTTGATAATTTTGAAGGCCATGCAGCCATTGCCTTGCTTGGCATAAATGAAAGCAGGCATTTGCTTGGTCCAAAGCGGTGCGCTTGGCGAGTTGTTTTCGCTTAATTCATACGATAATTTGAGCGCAAGATCAGTGTCGTTCAAAGTTTCTAGTGACACATTTATTGCTTGAAACATCCACCACCAATTGGCGTTCAGGTCTTGTCTGGCGTGCTCGCTGAGATATTTTACAATATAAGATGAATCGGCGGTGTTTTGCGTTTGCGAAAAATAATATGCAGCTAAATATGGTGTTGAATTTGATTTGCGGTTGAGGATGTCGAGAGCTTGAAACCATTGATATAAGCGCGAATAGTCATAGTCTTTTAGAGCCGAAAATTTTAGATAAATATCGCCAGAATTTTGCAAGCGAAATATTAGAGAGCGAAACAAAAATTCATCATCGCCAAGTGCTGCAAACTTAAGCAGCTTGTGGTTTGGAGCCTTTTCAACAATTTCGTAGTGCGGTTTGATATTTTCGGTTTTGAACCAAAAAATAATTTGCAGCAAAAATGCTGCACAAAAAAATATGAGGAAAATTTTGTGACAGTTTTGATAAAAAAATATTTGTGCCAAAGGTTTGTTTTTATTGGTCATTCAAGCCAAATTGCTGTTGAAGTTTTATCATTTCAAGACAAGTGTTTGCAGCAAAACCACCTTTGTTTTTTTGTTTGATATCGGCGCGCACAATGGCTTGGTTCTTGGTTTCAACGGTCAATATACCATTGCCAATTGCCAAATGTTTTTTGAGCGAAAGCTTCATCAAGCCGCGCGCACTCTCGTTTGCAACGATGTCATAATGCGAAGTTTCGCCGCGAATCACGCAGCCAAGCGCAACAAAGCCAGCATATTTTTTGCTGCTTGCGGCATAAGATATGGCAGCAGGAATCTCAAGGGCTCCGGGCACTTGCAAAGTTTCATATTCAACGCCAGCCTTTTTCAAAACATCAACTGCACCTTCTAATAGCAAATTTGAAGTTTCTTGATAAAATCTTGCTTCGACAATTAAAATTTTTTTCATTATTGTTTAATTTTGTT
>CAYPUN010000119.1:0-4609 GCA_964413985.1 uncultured Rickettsia sp.
CGAACCGAGTTTTGGCGCGCCACTGTTTGAGGGGCGAAGTACCATCCCCACGCTTGATTCTTCAAAATTGAGACACTACCCTCAAGATGCTTGAGCCACCACCCTTGAGCCACCCCAATATTAGCACCTACCTACAAAAACACCAGCTTTTTCCATCAGACATTTTCTCACTAAACTTATAGCCCTCAGCATTGAATTTCTTAATCTCCCCCACATCTCCAATCTCATTTTTAATAATAAAATCCGCCATCAACCCCCGCGCCTTCTTAGCAAATATCCCAACAATTTTATACTGCAAATCTTTCTTTTCCTTAAAAACAACATTAATGATTTCACCCTTTATTTTCGCCACCTCAACAGCTTTAAAATATTCCTCACTCGCCAAATTTAAAATTATTTTATCCGCAGATTTCTCCAACTCGCAATTCAAATAATTGGTGATTTTTTCTTGCCAAAATTGATATAAATTTTTGCCGCGCGAATTTGCAAAAACAGTTCCCATTTCCAAACGATAGGCTTGCATCAAATCAAGCGGACGCAACACGCCGTAAAGCCCAGACAATATACGCAAATGTTGCTGCGCAAATTCCAATTGCGATTTTTTATAATTTTCAACATCAATTCCATCATAAACATCACCATCAAAAACAAAAAGTGCCGGCTTAGAATTTTTGCTGTTGAAAGGAATTTGAAAGTCTTGAAAACGTTGATGATTAAGCTTCGCCAGCTTTTCACTAATTTGCATCAGCTGCATCAAATCACTCGCAGAAAGTTTTTTTAGTGATGCGATTAATTTTTTTGAATCATCCAAAAATGCTGGCTGCGTGCTTTTTATATGGTCGCAAGCCAGTTCAAAATTTAAAGACTTCGCTGGCGATAAAAGAATTATCATAATATTTGCACCTAGATAATCGAACTATAACTATTTTTTAGGCAATTATCCATTTGACAAATGGCAAAATCTTGAGCGCCCCAACCCAGCCAAACACCGAGGTTGCGCCCAAGATCCATATTCACTCGCCAAAAGAATGACTACCTCTTTTTATTTTTTTTTCTTAAACCAACCACTAACCAACTTGCCAAGCTTTGCACCAACGCCAGAGCCACTTCCAGCACCATCGCGTTTTTTGTTCGCATGGAAAGAATTGCCTTTGGAAGTAGATTTTGCATAGCGCGATTTTGCATGCGGAGATTTTCTTGCCGAAGAGCCCGCATCATCACGCCTTGATTGTGAAGGGTGGCGCGGTCTATCCGTTTTTTGCAAATCTCTCTCGCGATCGCCAAATCTTGCCGGCGCTGCGTCACGCATAGGCCTGTCCTCTGCGTTGCCATGAGCTCTTGCCGGGCGACGATCTGATCTTTCGCCAGAAGAGCGATTAGAACGATCACTTGCGCGATGATCCCCTCTTCGAGCACCAGCGCCAGCATGACGCTCACGACCAGGTGCCGGACGTCTTTCTTCACTCATAATATCCAAAGCAAGATCCTTCACCGAAGCGTCTCCAGCCGCAGCTGCAGCCGCACCAGAAGCCGCCGATTTTGCCGAAAATATTCTTGAGCCAGTATGCGCAGAAGCGATACGCTTCGCACCAGCACCAGCATGACCAGCAGCGCCATGAGAAGCCGCCTTCTTGCCAGAAGAAATTTTGCGATGAATAACTTCTGCCTCAAGACCAAAATATGGATGCGCATTGTCAACAGGAATTGAACGCTTGATCGATTTTTCAACCGCACGCAACAAACCTTTTTCAATTGGCTCACAAAAAGAAATCGCAACACCTTCGCGACCCGCTCTGGCCGTTCTTCCAATGCGGTGCACATAACTTTCAGGTTCATGCGGAACATCATAGTTGATAACATGCGTCACACCAGGAATATCAATGCCTCGCGCCGCAATGTCAGTTGCCACCAACACCAAATATTTGCCATCGCGAAAGCCTTGCAAAGCCTTCTCGCGCGCAGTTTGCGACTTGTTGCCATGAATTGCCGCCGCACTGATTCCACTACGTTGCAAAAATTCTTCAACACGATTCGCCATATGCTTCATCTTGCAGAACACCAACACCGACTTCACTTCTGGCTGTTCCACCGTCCATTTCAAAAGCAATGGTTTATTGCCCTTTTCAACAAAATAAACTTTTTGGTCAATTTTTTCAACCGTGGTTGATTGCGGCGTGATCTCAACGCGCACAGGCTCATGCAAAATTGAATTAGCCAAATTTGCAATTGCAGGCGGCATAGTTGCCGAGAAAAACAAAGTCTGCCTTTTCTTCGGCAATTTTGCGATAATCTTTTTGATGTCGTTAATGAAGCCCATATCAAGCATACGATCAGCCTCATCAAGCACAAACACTTCCAAAGAGTCATAATTGACATAGCCTTGATTAGTGAGATCCAAAAGCCTTCCAGGCGTTGCCACAACGATATCCAAGCCCTTCATCAAGGCTGTAATTTGTGGATTTTCGCCAACACCGCCAAAAATCACTGCATATTTCAAGCCAAGGCTTTTGCCATAAGCTTCAATGTTGTCAACGATTTGCGACGCCAACTCTCTTGTTGGAGTGAGAATCAAAGCACGCATTCTTTTAGGTTTCACCTCGCAGCGATTTTTTGCAAGATTGTTCAAAATTGGCAATGCGAAAGCCGCAGTTTTGCCCGTTCCGGTTTGTGCAATACCAAGCAAATCTTTTCCTTCAAGCAAATGAGGAATCGCTTGCGCTTGTATTGGTGTAGGGGTTGTATATCCTTTGCTTTCTAAGGCTTTCAGGATTGGTGATATTAAATTTAGAGATTGAAAATTAGACATATTTTATAAAATTGATAAACATTTTGCTGCACATCTTAGCCACGAAACGTTCTGACATTAAACGTTTGACCATTAAATATTTTGACACGAAACATTCTGGCTTGACTCAACTTGGACACCATTAATTAGAAACTGTTTTGAGAGCATCGAGACAACCACAAAAAAAGAGGCGTGCCAAAGGCAACGCCCCCTATCATAAAGTATTAATTTTATTAATCCAGTTGAATTAATTGATTAATCTAATGGAGTAACATTTTCAGCTTGAGGGCCTTTTTTGCCATCAACGATTTCAAAAGAAACTCTTTGATTTTCGCGTAGAGTCTTGCGTCCAGAAACTCCTTTGATTGAATTGTAATGTACGAACACATCTTTTCCGCCTTCATATTTAATGAATCCGAAACCCTTTTCGTCGTTAAACCATTTAACTGTACCTGTAACTGTATTTGACATGTAAAAAAAAACTTAAATTAAAAACTTTATCAAACTAGTTTTTGAGCTAGATTTGATAACAAAGCGTGTTATAACAACAAACCTCTAGATATAACAATTTAACATTATCACTGATAAGTCAACCTAATTTATTTTTCGCGAAGCCGTGCAAATCAAGATTGACCAGCTTATAAAAAGCAAAAGAAAAACCTTATCGCTGCAAATAAAAAGCGACTCAAGCCTTGTGGTTAGGGCTCCCATGCGCCTTAGCTTGGATTATATAAATAAATTTATTGCCAAAAAGAGTGATTGGATCGTTACGAAACAGTTGCAGATGAAAAAACGACGTGAGTTGTTGGATGAGAGGCTTCTTGGCTCTAGCGGCGCGGCGCTATTTTTGGGTGAGAAAAATGTGCCGAATTTTTCTTCAAAGAAAGAATTAATTTTGTGGTATAAGCGCGAAGCGGCAAAATATCTGGTGCCGCGCGTTGAATTTTATGCTGGTTTGCTTGGAGTTGGCTTTGGAAAAATCAAAATTGGATCGGCCAAGAAGCGTTGGGGCTCTTGCTCTGCAAGGGGCAACATCAATTTTTCGTGGCGGTTGATTATGGCGCCAAAAGAGGCGGTGGATTATGTTGTGGCTCACGAAGTGGCGCATTTGCTGCACAAAAACCACTCGGCGAAGTTTTGGAATTGTGTTTTGCAGCTGATGCCCGATTATAAGCAACATCATGTTTGGCTTAGGCGCAATGGGTTTTTGCTGGATTTATGAGATGGTGCAAATGGTTGAATTTTTTTGCTGCGGTTGTGGCTGTCGCGGCTGTGGCTGTGGCTTTGCAGAATCGAGCTTGGTAAAAATAGATTTTTTCCACTCATTAATTTTTTGCATCTGGTTTTCATTTAAATATTTCCCCGCGACCTTCGCAACCTCCTCAACATCTCGCCCAATTTGATTATGTAAACTTTGTTTCAAAAGCGGATATATATCAAAAAATGACCTTCTACTTTTAGTTTCGCCATCTTGATCAACAAATTTTTCATTAGCCTTATAGCTTCTATCCCTTGCCAACTCGGCTTCCAAGCTATTTTCAAGCGCAACAATTCCTCGCACATTATCAACAAAACTTTCCAATAAATTTTTACCATTTTCAGCTTTTTGTAGAAAAATTTCTGCGATTTCCTGTGCTTCAAATTGCTGTTTTTGTAGGTGATATTGCAAAAAAGAAAAAATTGTTTTTGCTTGATATTTTTTTTGAATTTCGTCACCGCGATCTTCCAATTTGTAAGATAGAATTTCTTTTTGATAATCATAAAAATCAAAAAATACCTTTTGTAAATAGCTTTTTTCTTGCTCGATCTTAGAGCGTTGTACCT
>CAYPUN010000120.1:0-4577 GCA_964413985.1 uncultured Rickettsia sp.
TAATATCTGTAAGCGTTGTCTTTAAATGGCCCTTGAGCAGAAACGTTGATGTATTTCGCTTGCTTGTCTGTAAGCTTGGTAAGTTTTGCGCCAAGTTTATCAAGATGCAATCTGGCAACTTTTTCGTCTAATTCTTTTGGCAAAATATAAACTTTATTTTCATATTTTTTATGATTATTCCAAAGTTCAATTTGCGCCATAACTTGGTTGGTGAAGCTGGCTGACATCACGAAAGCGCTGTGTCCTGTTGCGCATCCCAAATTTAGCAAACGACCTTCTGCAAGCAAAATGATTCTTTTGCCATCTGGAAAAGTGATTTGGTCAACTTGTGGTTTGATGTTCATCCATTTCAAATTGCGCAAAGCTTCAACTTGAATTTCGTTGTCGAAATGGCCGATATTGCCAACAATGGCGCAGTCTTTCATGGCGCGCATATGCTCAATAGTGATGACATCGACGTTGCCTGTTGTTGTGATAAAAATGTCAGTTTGACCAACAACTTCTTCAATTGGCAACACTTGATAACCTGCCATTGCTGCTTGCAAAGCGCAAATTGGATCAACTTCGGCAACAACAACTCTTGCGCCTTGTGTTTTGAAGGCTTCAGCGCAGCCTTTGCCAACGTTGCCATAGCCTGCAATCAACACCATTTTGCCCGCAATCATCACGTCTGTAGCGCGTTTTACGCCGTCAATCACGCTTTCTTTGCAGCCATAAAGATTGTCAAATTTTGATTTTGTTACAGCATCATTCACGTTGATTGCCGGAACTTTCAATCTGCCCTCTCTCTCCATTTGATAAAGTCTTGCAACACCAGTTGTGGTCTCTTCTGAAAGGCCTTTGATTTCTTTCAAAATTTCTGGATATTGTTCGTGGATCATTTTGGTTAAATCGCCACCATCGTCCAAAATCATGTTTGGTTTCCAAGATGGGTTGCCATCAATTGTTTGCTTGATGCACCATTCATATTCTTCTTCGGTTTCGCCTTTCCATGCAAAAACTGGAATTCCAGCTGCAGCTATGGCAGCAGCGGCTTGATCTGATGTTGAGAAGATGTTGCAAGAACTCCATCTAACCTCTGCACCCAAGTGAATCAAGGTTTCGATCAATACTGCGGTTTCAATTGTCATGTGCAAACAACCAACAACTCTTGCACCTTTAAGTGGCTTTGAAGCACCAAATTCACTGCGCAAAGACATCAAACCCGGCATTTCATTTTCAGCCAAAGTGATTTCTTTTCTGCCCCAAGTGGCAAGCGCAATATCTTTTACTTTATAGTCTGTAAATGTCATAAAATTAAATTAAAATTAAACGGCTAACAATAGCCACAAAAAAGGGATAATCAGCGCATGGCCAATGCCGAATTTGATTTTTTCTTTGATAGAATCAAGCAAAAACATCGTTATCAACACTAGCACAACAATTGAAAAATACAAAAGAAAATCTTGGATTTTGAAAGCAATTGAAGCGATTAGAATAAATTTTACATAATCGAAGCATTGATTTTGCGCGGCAAAAAATCGCGGATTTATTTTATAAAAAATTTGATAGAAGATGGTTGCGCAAGCCACGCCCACTATGCCCGAATAGATGGCTTCGATGATGGTTTGGTCTGCCAAAATTCTGTTTGCCAAAACAATGGTGATAAGAAAATTTAATATTTGATATGGAAAAATTTTATGCTTGAAATCGGTGACGATCAATATCACGCAGCTTACGGAAATGAGGGCTGAGATGATGAATTGCTCGGTGAAACCGAATTTTATGTAGCACAAAATGAAAAGGATGGTGCATGAGAGCTCAATAAACAAATGGGCGCGCGGGATTTTGGTTTGGCATTTGCTGCATCTGCCCAAAGTGAAAAGCCAGTTTAGAAGCGGGATCAGCTCGCGCGTGCGAATGGTTGAGCCGCATTTTGGACATTGTGATTTGTGACCAAAATAGCGCCCAAAGCATGATTCTCCAATTGGCAGGCGATGCGCAAAAAGCGTGGCATAAGAGCCAAAAATCGCGCCAAACAAGGCCGCAAGAAGAATTCCAAAATTGTATTCTGTGAATAATTGCATATTATTGTTTTTGTAAATATAGGATTACATCCGCGCGATCTTGCGGTTTTTTCAAGCCGGCAAAGCCCATTTTTGTTCCTGGGACGTAATCTTTTGGCTTGGTTAAAAATAAGTTCAAATCTTCAACAACCCAGCTTCCGCCCTTCTTGGACATGGCTTCAGAATAGTTGAAACCCATTGTTGATGCGCGTTTTTTGCCAACAATTTTGTATAAATTTGGCCCAACTTTGTTGCCGCCGCCATTTGTGGCTGTGTGGCAAGTGGCACATTTTTTGAAAATTTTTGCACCATTGTCAAAATTTGCTGTTTTGAGCAAAGCGTTGATATCAACTGGCTTCTCTTCTTTTTTTATAACTTTTCCATCGGCAGAAATTTGAATTTCAAAACCTCTTTTTTTGGCAATTTTTGGGCTATAAAGCACGTCGGCAAAAAGCACGGCGGTGATTGCTATTGTAAGAGCGAGAGCAAAACCAATAAGTGGAATTTTAAACTTGTCCATAGTCAAAAATTAAAAAAGAATTGAAAGAGATTTTTCTTCAGAGATGTTGCGAATGGCCTCTCCAAGCAAATTAGCCATATTTATAATACGGATATTTTTAACATCCAATGTTTCTTTTGAAGCCTCGATAGAGTTGGTGATAACGAGGTTTTTCAATTTAGAATTAGCGATTTTTGCGTTGGCATTTGCGGATAAAACTCCGTGAGTGATATAGGCTGAAACCGACGATGCGCCCTTCTCTATCAAGGCGTCAGCGGCGTTGCATAATGTGCCACCAGAATCAACAATGTCGTCAATGATGATGCAATTTTTGCCAGCAACATCGCCGATGATGTTCATCACCTCGCTTACTCCGGCGCGGGGGCGACGCTTATCAACAATCGCCAAATCTGCGCCAACTCTTTTGGCGATATCACGTGCGCGCACAAGCCCGCCAACGTCTGGTGACACTATCACCAAATTGTCGCTGCTATAATTTTGCTTGATGTCGGCAGCGAAAACCGGCGAGGCATATAGGTTGTCAACTGGTATGTCGAAAAATCCTTGAATTTGTGAGGCGTGCAAATCTAGCGTGAGAACACGATCGGCGCCAGCTGAGGTGATGATGTTGGCCACCAATTTTGCCGAAATAGGCGTGCGTGGTGCAGCTTTGCGGTCTTGTCTGGCATAGCCATAATATGGGATGACAGCAGTGATGCGGCGTGCAGAGGCGCGGCGCAAGGCATCAACCACAATCAACAATTCCATGATGTGGTCGTTTGAAGGCTTCGAGGTTGATTGAATAACAAAAATATCTTCTCCGCGCACATTTTCTCTGATTTCAACAAAAATTTCGTGATCAGAAAAGCGCTTAATTTCAGCATCCACCAAGCTTGTACCTAGATATTTGGCGATTTCTTTTGAAAGAGTGATATTGCTATTGCAAGCTAAAAGTTTCATAGTTTAATTATTGACCGATTAATTTCTAACAACTTAACTTTACAACAATAATCATCAATTTCAACAATTATGCTTGAAACAATTGAAACTTACGAAATTATCAAAATTATCCATATAATCGCAGTGATTTCGTGGATGGCGGGGCTTTTATATTTGCCAAGAATTTTTGTTTATCACACGCAAACCCGCGCGGGTTCTGAGACGGACAAGGTTTTTCAGGTTATGGAGAGGCGCTTGCTGCGCTATATTATGAACCCCGCGATGATTGTGGCTATTGGCTGCGGGCTATATCTTGCCAATGAAATTGGTTTTACATTTGTGTGGCTACATATCAAAATCACTCTGATTGCGATTTTGGTTTTTTATCATCATTTTCTTGGCAGATGTCGCAAAAATTTTGCGGCTGGAAAAAATAAACATAGCGAAAAATTTTATCGCATGATCAATGAAGTGCCTACAGTGATAATGATCGCGGCGGTTGCGCTGGTGATTTTGAAACCGTTTTAAATTTTATAAATTATGACAAATTTGATTGAAGTAACTAAAAAAAATCTCGATGCGATTTTTGATTTGCGCTATGCATCAAAAAATAATGTTTGCAATTTTGAACTATATTCTCAGCCGCGCTGCTTCTTACACCCACAAGCTTTTGAAGCGATCACCAAAGCC
The DNA here is from genome assembly GCA_964413985.1 of uncultured Rickettsia sp. GTDB lineage: Bacteria > Pseudomonadota > Alphaproteobacteria > Rickettsiales > UBA1997 > CAMCFD01. The sequence goes on from CAYPUN010000120.1 coordinate 4,174, forward strand.
AGCGAATCCGCAAAAAAACATGGGTTAAAATTTAAAATTTGGGATGGATTTCGGCCATTGAAAGTGCAGCAATTTATGTTTGACAAATTTGCTGTTGATGGAAAATGCGATTTTATTTCAGATCCGAAGACCGGCTCTATTCCTCATTGCAGAGGTGTTGCGGTTGATTTGACTTTGGTTGATTCTGACGAAAATGAAATTGAAATGGGCTCAGATTTTGATGAGTTTTCTGAATTAGCTTTTCACAATTGCGAAAAAGTTTCTGCGGCCGCGAAGCACAATCGGCGCTTGCTCTTTAGCATTATGCAAGAAGCTGGATTTGATTTTTATTCGAAAGAATGGTGGCATTATCAGCTTTTTGATGCGAGGAAATTTGCAGTGGTTGAAGATTTTGAAGGGCTGTC
>CAYPUN010000121.1:0-4492 GCA_964413985.1 uncultured Rickettsia sp.
ATAAGATTCTCTACGAGTTTTTGGCCCAACATTTGCGGCACCAGATTGCACAAGCCCTTCATGTGCCAAAGTTTTAGAAACCCCAGCAGATTGATTGCGCGAATTCGCCATCTGTGAAAACACTTTGCCACTTGCGTCAACTAAACTTGTGAGTGATGTTCTTCTACCCCCATCAAGGCCCATTCGAGAAGGGGTGGCAGGATTTTGATAAGCCTGTCTTTGTGTTTCAGATCCAACTGGCCCGCCTCTTCCAGCTTCAGCTGCAAAAACTGCCGCAACTCCACCGCCACGATTCTTTTCTCTAGCGGCATTTGCAACCTTCCACGGCGTCGTCGGACCTTCTGTTTTCCAAGAAGGAGCAACCTCAACGCCTCTTGCTATCGCCTCATCAATATCAAAAGTCTGTTTACCTGTTTTTTTCCCATCCATAACACACCTCAAAAATGATTATAGAGCCCGAAAAACCAACCAAACTACAACCCCAAAACCAAACGCCTAGGATCTTCAATCAACTCTTTCACTCTCACCAAAAACGTCACCGCTTCTTTGCCGTCAATGATGCGATGGTCATAAGACAGCGCCAAATACATCATCGGACGAATTTTGATTTCGCCTGCGACAACCATTGGTCTTTCTTGAATTTTGTGCATGCCAAGGATGCCCGATTGTGGCGGGTTGATGATTGGTGTTGACATCAATGATCCATAAACACCACCATTAGAAATTGTGAAAGTTGCGCCTTGCAAATCGGCCATTGCAAGCTTGCCGTCGCGCGCTTTGGTGCCAAGTTCAACAATGCCTTTTTCGATTCCGGCCAAGTTTAATTTGTCGGCTTCGCGAAGAACTGGAACCACCAAACCTTGTGGTGAGCCTACAGCCACGCCGATGTCGTAGAAATTTTTATAGATGATTTCGTCACCTTCAATTTCAGCATTCACTGCCGGAATTTCTTTTAGTGCGCTCACACAAGCACTGACAAAGAAAGACATAAAGCCCAATTTTGTGCCATATTTTTTCTCGAAAATGTCTTTATATTCAGCGCGCAAAGCCATCACATTTGTCATGTCAACTTCGTTGAATGTTGTGAGAATTGCCGCAGTGTTTTGTGATTCTTTCAAGCGTTGAGCCACGCGTTGACGAAGGCGCGACATTTTTACGCGCTCAACTGGTTTTGCAAAATATGGCTCAGAAACTGCCGCCACCAAATTTGCTGTTGCTGCTTTTGCGCCCGCACCAGCAGAGGCTGCAACAGTTGCAGCGCCACCAGAAGCAATAACTTCAAGCACATCACCTTTTGTGACACGGCCGTCTTTGCCGGTTCCCGCGATTTTTGTAGCATCAATATTGTTTTCTGCAGCGATCTTTTTTGGCGCTGGAGAAAGTGGATGAGAGATCGACTCTGCCAAATTTGCAGCCTTTGCTGGAGCCGCTGCTGCTGGAGCTGCCTGAGCAGTTGAAGCCGCAGCTGCTGCTGGCGTCACAACAACCTTCGCGCCGCCTTCTTCCATCAACGCAATCAAATCACCAACTTTAACGTTATCACCTTCTTTCACCTTAAGCTCTGAAAGCACGCCACCAGCAGGCGCATTGACTTCAAGAGTCACTTTATCAGTTTCAAGTTCAACGATCAATTCGTCAGACTTTACGGCGTCGCCAGCTTTTTTGTGCAATTTTGCAATTGTGGCCTCAGATACTGATTCTCCTAGTGCTGGAACTTTTATTTCGATTGTCATAATTTAAGAATTAAGCTAAGCTTTTTTGTGTTTTTTGGCTTTTTTTACAATATCTTTTCCCTCTTTATCCGACATGTGATTAACTATCATTATGTAGGTTGCGAAGAACAAAATATTGAAAAAAATAAAATATGTAAAAAAGGTTTTTGATGCGATGAAATCAAGCATAAATTTTATATATATTTGTCCAATTCTCGAATTTTAGAATCGGTTTTTACATAAAGAATGATCGGAAAAATTATCAATGCAAATATTAAAAAATAATAAAAAATTTTTTCAATATTTGAAAAAGAATTATTGTTCCAAACCCACGAAATTAGCGAAAAGTCAACTGCTGAGAACATTGTAATTAGCAATTTATTTAAGCCAATTTCTTCTTTAATTCTATCTTTTGTTTTCATATTTCAAATGGTGATTGAAAATTTATGCGATGAAACAATTTTACACTAACTAATCGCCTCGTCAATCAATTTCTTCTGCTCTTTGGCATGGTATGATCCATAGCCAGTTGCAGGCGAAGCGCAGGCTTGACGGCCCACATATTTTGGTCGCGCATTTTTGTGTTTCACACTCGCGCCAACTTCTTCGATCAACTCAGCAACAAAACTCCACGCGCCCATATTGCGCGGCTCTTCTTGACACCACACAATTTCGGCATTTTTATATTTTTGCAACTGCGCTTTCAATTCTTCAGCCGGAAATGGATAAAGTTGCTCAAGGCGAACCAACGCTACATCGTTGATTTTTCTGGCTTCGCGCGCTTCAAGCAAATCATAATAAACTTTTCCGCTGCAAAGCACAACTTTTTTCACCTTGTCTGCATCGGCAATTGACGCGGCTTCGCCGATCAACGGACGGAAATTTCCTTCGCTAAATTCTTGCAAATTTGACACTGCCAATTTGTGACGCAGCAGCGATTTTGGCGACATCACAACAAGTGGCTTGCGATCTCCCCCGTGCAATTGACGACGCAAAGCATGGAAAAAATTGGCCGGATTTGTGATGTTGCACACAAACAAATTATCATCAGCGCAAGCTTGCAAATAGCGCTCTAGACGTGCCGAAGAATGCTCTGGCCCTTGACCTTCATAGCCATGCGGCAACAGCATCACCAGCCCCGATTTGCGCAGCCATTTCACTTCTGATGAAGCAATAAATTGGTCAAACATAATTTGCGCGCCATTGGCAAAATCGCCAAATTGCGCTTCCCAAATTGTCAAACCATAAGGCGTTGAAAGCGAATAGCCATATTCAAAACCAAGCACCGCATATTCTGAAAGCACTGAGTCATAAACCTCATATTTCGCTTTTTGAATGTTGCTAAAAATTGAATGACGATCACCATTTGTGGTGTCGTGCAAAATTGAATGACGATGCGAGAAAGTGCCGCGGCCCGAGTCTTGGCCAGTGATGCGCACTGGATAACCTTCGTCAAGAAGTGATGCAAAAGCCAAACTTTCGCCGCAACCCCAATCAATGTCTTTGCCGCTTTCAACCGCGTCTTTTCTGGCTTCAAGCTGTTTTACAATTTTTGGATTCGCGTTAAAACCAGCAGGAATTTGCAAAGTTTTAGCGATCAATTCTTGCAATTTTTCTTTTTTCACCGCCGTTTTTGCTGGCGTTTTGTCGCCATTTTTAATTTGGCTCCAATCGCCCTTCATCCAGTCTGGCTGCGTTGGCTTATAAGTTTTTGCAACTTCAAATTCTGCCGCCAAATGCGCTTCAAATTCAGCTTTCATTTTTTGATAATCAGCATCCGAAATCACGCCTTCAGCGATCAATTTTTGCGCATAAATTTTTTCAAGCGTTGGATGAGCCTTGATTTTTGTATACATCACCGGCTGCGTATAAAGCGGCTCGTCGCCTTCATTGTGGCCATAGCGACGATAGCAAATCAAATCCATCACCGCATCTTTTTTGAACTGTTGACGAAAGCGCGTAACTATTGCAGAAACCTTCACCACAGCTTCAACATCATCGCCATTCACATGGAAAATTGGCGCTTCAATTGCCTTGGCCAAATCAGACGCATAAAGGGTTGAGCGCGAATCTTGCGGATTGGCCGTGAAGCCAATTTGGTTGTTGATGATAAGATGCATCACGCCGCCAGTGTCATAGCCCGCAACGCCGTTCATCATCAAGCCTTCAGCCACCGAACCTTGTCCAGCAAAGGCTGCATCGCCATGAATCAGCAACGCCATTGCTTGCGTGCGGTTTGAATCTTGATATAAATCTTGTTTTGCACGCACTCTGCCTGCAACCACCGAGTTAACGGCTTCTAAGTGAGAAGGGTTAAACGCCAAAGACAAATCGATTTTTCTGCCATCAATTTCGCGAGTTGATGCATAGCCCATGTGATATTTCACGTCACCCGAGAGCGTTACTCCCTCAGGCATTCCCGGCGTTCCTTGAAATTCAGAAAGCATTTGGTGATATGGCTTGCCCATAACTCCAGTCAATGTGTTCAAGCGGCCGCGATGCGCCATGCCAATGACAATTTTTTTAGTGCCACTTTTTGCCGCAACATCAATCATCTTTTCAACCGCGCTGATAGCGGCATCGCCACCTTCAACTGAAAATCTTTTTGCCCCCGGAAAGCGTTTATGCAAAAATTGCTCGAAGCCTTCAGTTCTGATAATTTCGCGCAAAATCTTGATTTTTTCGTCTTTTGCAAGATCAGATAGCAGCGCATTTTCAGTTTCTTCGCTTAGCCATTTTTTTTGCTCGTGGCTGGTGATATATTCAAACTCAACACCGAT
>CAYPUN010000122.1:0-4477 GCA_964413985.1 uncultured Rickettsia sp.
ATTGAGAAAAAAGAAAACGACTTCGCTGCTGAAGTTGCTTCAATGACTCGATAATAAATAAGGTTAGACAAAAGGTGGGCATTGTTTTTAACGATGCTCACCTTTTTTGTTGGCATTTTTTTGCCATCGTCTTCAAATGATTTGCTAAAATTATTTCTCGTTATAGCAAATTATATTATGAAAAATCGCAATTTTTTTAGAAACGTTGCGATAGCCATGCGGCTTGTCTGCTGCAAAACGAATTCCTTCGCTTTCTTTTATCGAGTGCCATTTGTCGTTTATTAGAATTTCAATTTCACCACTTGCAACAATAACATATTCGATTATTCCTTTGCGATGCGGCGCTGATTTGTGGTGGCAAGTTGGCAACAATGTTATAGCAAAAACTTCAAATCCTGATTCTTTATTGTAAGGAAAAATTGTGGAGAGTTTTATTTTTTTATCCCCTTGATAATTTTTGGTAGAAACTTTTTTGCTGCGCAAAAATTTATATTTTGAGCTTTCTAAATTTTCGGTGAGGGATGAAAACGAGACATCAAAGCCTTTGGCAATTTTCCACAATGTCGAAATTGTTGGACTTGATTCGCCGCGCTCAATTTGTCCTAGCATGGCTTTGCTAACGCCAGTTTTTTCGCTTGCCACATCCAAACTCCAAGCGCGATGACTGCGCAAATCTTTTAGAGTTTTTGATATTTTTTTCAGAAGGTTTTTCATGAAGTTTTGAAATCAATAAGATTTGGGTTCATAAAATGTGAACACTGAGTTCACAAAATATAAACAGTAAGTTTTAAATATGTAAACATTTTTTAAAAAAACTTCTTGTGTGTTATAGCGCATAAAATAAAGTCGATTTTGATGTGCGTTATAGCATACGAGAACTTTAAAAAAATATACTATGTCAAAATCAAAAATTGTTGCGCAAAATTTTTTCAGATTAATACAAGAGGCGGCCGCTAGAGGCGCTCCGTTAACTGGCGTTGTGCGCGTTGTAACAAATGATGTTCCGGTAATTGTTATTCCAAAGACTTCGGTTGCAAAAACTAATTTTGCGCAAATTGCGCATGCTATAAAACAACAGCTTGGAATTGAAAAAAGTGTTGTTTCGGTTTTTGGTGATTCGCAACCGTTTAGTGTTGTGGGGTCGCAAGTTTTGAGCCAAGAAATGAGTCGAAAATTGCCAAAGGATGAGGCGGTGATTTTATATGGTGCAACTGGAAGGCCTGAGGCAAAAGATGGCAAGGGTCGTTTGGTGTGGGATATTAATGGTGCGGTGACAAGGTTGATAAGGGAAGGGGGCTTTAAGGCTGTGACGCAAACGGTTGATCAAACTAATGATGCTATTGAAAAATGGGGCTGTGAGACGCCAAATTTTGATGCAAAAAGTTTGGCTGGTGCGATTCATGTTGCGGGAGATTTGCAGAAAGGCTTGTCGGTTTTTGGAGATGATAGTGGCTTGGAAGGGCAGTTTGACAACAAGCTTTTAGATCCAGCTTTGATTGAAAAAGCTGCTGCGCAAAAAGATTTGCCAAAAAATATCGCTGAAATTTTAAAAAATTATCAAAGCGCGACAGATTTGAAAGAAATTGATCGTCAGCAATTGATGCATTTTTGCGTTGCAAGAAAAATTGATTTTACTGACATACTCAAAATTGAAGATGTTTTGCTTGGCGGAATTTCTGACAAAGCCTTTGTTGGCTCGGGTGGCGGGCAGTCTTTGTGGCAAGCTACTATAAATTCTTTGCTTGGCAAAGAAGTTATCGCCATCGGTGGTTTGCGCGGCGCCGAAAATCCAAAAACCACTATAAAAATTGTTGATGAAGATGGTGGCGAACATGAAAGGCATCGCGATTTTTTGGATGCTGCTGAAATTATTGGTTTTCTTGCTTATGAAAAAAAGAAAAATCCGGATGTTGATTTTTTTACATTGTGGGAAAAATATTTTAACGGCGATGAGAAGGAGGGCTATCCGCTTGCGGGAATTCGTCTGGCTTATAATCCCGGAAATTCTGATGTGGCGCGCGCTGATGAGTTGAAAGGTGGATTAAATTCAAAAATGCGCATGATAACTGCCAGCGCCTTTGCTTTTGGCTGTTTGGGTGGATATAAACATAAATTTGATCCAGCAAAAATTGATGCACAAACCCATGCTTTGGAAAGTTTGGTGCCTTATGAATATGCGGTGGAAACGCTGCGCTTAGCGCCTAGTTTGCAAGATCCTCATGCTGGAAAATATCATGATCATACGCGCACTTTTTATGATGATTGGATGCGCCAATATGCCAAAAGAACTAATGAAAAAGTTTTGACACAAACTCTTGTTGCAACGTTGGTTGAAGAGCTAAAAAAGCGCTCGCCAGTGAAGGCTGTTCTTGATATTGGGTGTGGAGAGGGTCAGTTGTCAGCAAAAATTGCTGAGGCAGCATCATCTGAAAGTGAGTCTGTGGTTGATTATATCGGAATTGACTCTAGTCTTTTTGCAATTGGCAAAGCCACTCAAACGCTTTCTAGCCTTGCAAAAGTGAGGCCACAATTTGTTGCGGGCAACGCTTTTGAAAAATTGCCCGGAGAACAAAAAGTTGGTTTTGCAGTTGTGTCGCATTCGGGTTATTTTGCTGGCGAAAAAATGCCGAACTTCATTTCTGAGGTGATTTCGCGCCTTGATAAGAACGGCTTGGCGGTTTTTATTCATGATGGCAATTCTGATGTTAAAGAATGTTATAAAAAATATTCTGGCGATAGTTGCGATCCTCATGTTAGTGAAAAAATTGCTGCGCAATTAGAGGCTTTGGGAGTCAAATATCAAACTGTAAATTTTGCGGCGCGCATAAAATTTCCACCAACAAATGATGAGATGTGGCAAGCTATTATGCGATCTCCAGCGGGGCCGGTTAAGGGTGAGCCAGAATCATATGGGGTGACGCGCAATTTGTTGGCATTTTGTGCGCAGCGATCATTGACCGATTTGGCGCCTTCATATTTGCTAGATTTGGTTGAGGATGTAAAACAAATGCTGGTCAAGCAAAATAACACTTTGTTTGTTAATAGTGTTTGTCAAATTGCAATTGCTAGAGAGCATGATATTGATTTTCCTGATGCGATTGCAAAAATTGCAGAAAAACTTCAGCATGAACTTTTTGTCAAAGGGATTCCAACAAGCGAGCTGCACGTTCATTTGGATGGCACGCTTGAAGCGGAGATGATGTTTCAAATTGCGCAAAGAAATGGTGTAGAATTTCCTTATAAAAGTGTTGAGGAAACTAGAGCGGCTTATAGTTTTAGTGATTTATCGGATTTTTTAAATCTATATTTTCTTGGTGCTGGCGTGATGAAAACGCAGCAAGATTTTGAAGATTTGGCCTATGCTTATTTAAAAAGAGCGCATCAAGATGGTGTGCTGCATAGTGAAATGTTTGTTGGGCCGCAAACCCACACTGTGCGCGGCGTGTCATTTGATTTTGTGATGAACGGAACTTGTCGCGCCATGGAAAGAGCGCAAAAAGATTTTGGCATAACTTCGTCGCTAATATTAGATTTTCAGCGCGATTTTGGGCGCAATGAGGCAACTGAGGAGCTTAAAGAAAAGGTTGCGGTTGAAGCGGCCAACAAAACTTTTGATGAATTGCTCAGATGGCAAAAACAAAATCCAGATCATGCCGCAAAGGTTGTGGGTGTTGGTTTGGATTATCAAGAAACTGGTTTTCCACCACATTGGTTTAAAGATGTTTTTGAGCGCGCCAAAACGCAAGGTCTCAGATTAACTTGCCACGCTGGTGAAGAAGGGCCGGCGGAGTATGTTTGGCAGGCCGTTAAAGATTTGGCAGTTGAGCGCATCGATCATGGCAATCGTTCTGTTGAAGATGAGGAATTGTTGCGCTATTTGGCGGAAAAGAAAATTCCATTTACAATGTGTCCTTTGTCAAATGAGGCTTTGGGCAAGGTTGATCCAGCCAAGCATCCGCTAAAAGATTTGCTCGATCAAGGTATAAAAGTTACGGTCAATTCCGATGATCCGGCATATTTTCGTGGCAAATATAAGGATGGATATATTAAAGAAAATTTTTCTGTTATCGCTAAAGCCTTGAATTTAAAGGAGCGAGACATCATTCAGCTTGCGCGCAATTCTATTGAGGCTAGTTTTTTGGCGCCAGAAATTAAGCAGCAATATGTTCTGGAGTTAAATCAATATTGCAATCGTTTTGAAGAATTGCAAAAAGCAACTCCAAAAACTAGTGCCGAAAAATTAGAAAGTGTGCCGCCAGTCAATCAGCTTGTTGAAGATAAAACGAAAGTTAAAGCGAGGTTATAAAAAACAAAAAAGGTGAGCGTTGTTTTTGACCAATTCTCACCTTTTTTTGGCGCTCTTTTTGAGTTTAGAATTAGCAGCGAGATTCTCCTCTGGAATTTTCTTCAAACAAACCCTTAATTTTTTTTTCGCATTGCAATTCTTTTGCGATATCTTCTAACAAAGCCTTCGCCC
>CAYPUN010000123.1:0-4422 GCA_964413985.1 uncultured Rickettsia sp.
GCGCGCCAAGATAACGCAATTTGTCGCAAGCATCTGCGGCGTTCGAGATCAACTCACGCAGCGCCACGTCTTTGTTGGCATAAAGTGAGTTGATCATCAAATTCAACACTTTGCCAACTTCAACGTCAAAGTTAAATTCTTGTTTGTTTGTCATTTTTTGTATTGTTTTTTGATAGGAATTTTTATGTATATAATGATTTTTTTTGCGCTTTCAAGGTGGAGAAATAATTTTGTAATTATTTGAGTCAGGCCCTATATCACAAAAGCCGTATTTTATTGTTAATTGCAGGCTTCTATGAAATATTTTTAGAATAATTGCCAAAAATTTAAAATATTTTTTAAAGCAAAATGCCGAAAGAAAAATTAATCACGCAATCGCAATTTGATGAAGAAATAGCGAAGCTGCTTGACGATAAAGAAAAATCGAAAAGCTATAAAATTTTGCAGTTGCTGGAGAAGGCTCGCAAGTCGTATTTGCAAATTGATACGAAGGCTGTGGTTGCCTATTTTTCAAGGGCCGATGTCACTGGAACAATTTTTGACTCAGAAATAATTCATACATTAAAAACATTTTCTTTGTGTGGAGTTAGGGCCGCAGAAATTGCTCGCCTTCCTTTTCTGTCAAAGGCTTTGGCAAGAATTTCTGACTTGTCAAAAAGAAATCAAATTGACGAAGAATATGTAAAATCGGCAATTAATATATTGGTTCACGCCAGAAATATCGGGCTTTTGGAGAGTGTTGACCCAGAGCAGTTGCGATTAATTTTTAATAATTTTGCTAAATATTTAAAAACTTCAAAACTTGAGAAAGAAGAAAAAATTTCTGATACAAATTTTAATTCTTTGCTTGGAATTTGTCTTTATTGCGACAAGGTTTTGGCAATGGAAATTCCGCGGGAGCTCATTGTAGAAGTTGATAAAATTGAAATTGCAATTGATGAAAATCCATCGCAGCTGCAAAAAGATATTTTTAAAAAAATTGTTGAAACATTTGAGGTGGATGGCTGGAAGGCGCAATTATCTGATGTTGAATTTTTGGAAGAATATACCTTTGGTGAATATATTAAAATGCGCCATGAGGGCTTGTATGGCGAGGTTGGAATCAAGAAAACCAAAAGTGGTGATATTGTAATTTATTTTAAAGATAAGGTAATTGGAATTATTGAGGTTGATGGACCTTCCCACAATGTGAGGCGCGCCGATGGCTCTGTTGCAATTGATGGCGCAACTTTTGCGCGCAATGAAGTTGCGAAGAAAATTTGCAAAGAAAATTGCTTTGTGACAATTTCAAATGAAGATTTAAAATTAATTGAAAATGGTGACAAAGAGGCTGTGAGGCGATTGCAATCAATGTTGGAGCCTATTAAAACAGAGCTACTTTTACGCTCTGAAATTGAAAAAAATAGATTAGAAAAAAAGACAAAAGGAAAATCGCCATCGCCACTTTTAAATGCTAAATCTCCTTCACCAACTGGCTCTAAGGCCTCGACAGGGTCAGCAAAATCATTTAGAGCAATTGAGGCAGATATTGATGAGGATGATGGTGGTGGTGATGATGATAGCGAAGCAAAAGGTGAAGAGGATCAATTGAGTGCAGCAGCATCAAGGGCTGCAAGTGCGCTTGCAAGAATGACGCCAAAAATTGTTGATGTAAATTTGCTGACTTTAAAAAAATTTATTGATGAAAAAAATGTTGAGGATCTTGAAAATTTTTTAAGAACTCTTGGCGATGAAGAAATTAAGAGACTGAACAACGACGCGGTGCAATTTAAAACCGAGTTGGTTGAGGAAAATGAGGCTAGCCCTTTAAAATATGCGATATCTGATAATCCCAGTGTTGATGCGGCTTTGACCATGATGATTTTTGGATTCTCTAGAATTGCCGAACAGAAAAAAGCAAAAAAATCAAAATCTACAGGACATCGCGACGACGATCAGCTGTTAAAATTGCTTGGAACTCTAATTGCATCGCATCCAGCGAAATTTCCAAATCTAGCGCCACTTTTTGAGCAGCAACCTTACACTGCCGCAAAAATCAAGGAGCGCCTCAATAAAAAATACACCGCATCGGAGTTAAAAAAATTATCGCGAGATGGCAATTTTATTAAATTTGTTTGTTTGTTTGGCGAAAAAGCTTTGGCAAAGACTTTCTTGAAACGCGCACTGAGAGATTGTCAAGCTGACGCTTTGAGAATAATTCTTGATTCAAAAATATTTACATTAGCTGAGGCGCGAGAAATCGCAGAACTTGAAAGAGAGGAAGAGCTTGCCGAGAAGATAGCGCCATTTTTAGAAAATGCAATTTTTGAAGGCAACAATGAGTTTGTTAAAGCTGTGGTTGAAGAGTTAAAAATCAATACTTCGCATCGCTTTCAAGTATTTGTCGATGTGCCGTATCAATATACGCCATTGTATATGGCGTCTTTTCTTGGCAATAACGAGGCTTTTGAAATATTGTTTAAAGCCAATCCCGACTTGTCTTATGAGCCAGAAAAAGATAAGCCATTTTTGTGTGTAAATGCAATTGAAAAAGATAATCTAGAGCTTGTTAAGTTTTTGATGCGCCATATTCGGCCAAATATTATGGAATATCATGAAGAGCTGGGGTCGACATTTTTTCAATTGGCGGTTGAGAAAGATGCTTTAAATGTTGTGCGCTATTTTTTTAAATTGATGCCAAAAGCGCGTGAATTTAAATTTCAAGATTGGGAAGGTGAGATGTCGTTGATATTTTCTGCAATCATCAATGGCGCATCTTTGGAGATGGTTGAACTTCTTTTTACCCCAAAAGATTTGCAACAAAGATTCAATGGCCGAAATTTATTATTGACAGCTTTGAAAAGTTCGCAAGAGAAAACGGGCGAAGATTTTGATGAGAAAAAATATGCCAGAGGAGTGGGGGTAGCGACATTTTTGATTGAGAAATTTAATGAAAGCGGCAAACTTGAAGAAAGGGGTCCAGATGGCAGGGATGCCTTGCTAACAGCTGCTGGATATGGGTTGGAAGATGCGGCTTTACGGCTAATTCAACTTGGAGTGAATATTAATACCGTTGACAATAAAGGTTATTCAGCCTTAATGCTGGCAGCTGATCATGGCGATTTGATATTGATGGATGTTTTGTGCAAAATGAATCCATCTCAACTTGACTATAAAACTGCCGACGAACTATACACCGCCACAACAACTGCTGCAAGCTCGCTATGTTATGACGGTGTAGATTTTTTAATTAAGCGCGGGGCTAATTTTCAATGTTTTTCAAAATGGGGCATTTCGCCACTTGATGGAGCGGCAATGAGAGGTGACAATATCAATGAGTCGCTGATGAGAGAAGTTGTTGATTTGATGTGGGATAAATTTAGTGAATCGCAAAAAATTAATGCAGCAATTATTTCGTTTTTACGCGGCAATACTTGTTTTATGAAATATTTAATAGAAAAAGAAAAAAAGATTCCAATCATGCCAGCAGCAGAAGTGGAGAGCTTTCAAGAGCGATTGGGCAGAATATTAAATAGTCCTGATAATTTTCAGATATTTTGTCAATATCAAAAAAATTCAAAACTTACGCCGGAAGATAAGCGAAATTTTAACTTGTTTTTAAATGTGCAGGGCAACAAAATAACGCCAGAAATTAAAGCTAAAATTGCTGAGGTTATGGCGCAATCGAATGTTCCTGTTTCTGAAATGAGCGCTGGAGGAGCAACCGGTTTAGTTCCCGCAGCTAATAATCATAATCGAAATCCAAGCACCTAGACACTTTTAGAACAACTGTTCAAGTTATATAATTTATGAATCCAGTAGTAGAACAAATAATAAAATCTCTCGAGGAGAATACTTTGACACGCCTTACTCTGGTGAAGTCTTATGGAGGTGAGTGCGTGCAAATTCTAAAAAAACTTGAGAAAAATAAATCGGTTCAAATTTTTGATGCTTGTGACGCGATGCTTGATAATCGTGCCTGCGCACAATCTTTAAACAAATTTCTATCGTCAAATCAATCGATGATTTTGCTTGATTTAAGCGGCAATGATTTTGTTGATGACAATTATTTGCAGCGTGTTTTTGATAAAACGGTGTCGCAGAATTTTGCTAACCGTGCGCAAAAAATGACTTTGATGTTAGGAAATAACAATCAAGTTACAACTGCTGGTTTAGAGCATTTGCAAGGATTTTCTAATATTGAGGTTGCGGGGTTGAAAGTTGCACAAGAGGCCGAAAATTCTATCGCCCAAATGCCGACAGCTAATTTTCCAGCTCCGGCAACAGCACCAGCAACAAATAACACTGCCGCGGCGACACGCCTTGCGACATCAAAAACTCACGGCCTTGCATGATGTTTTTTTGCAAACTCACAAAACTCATAAATCTTGCACTCACCACATCGCGGCTTGCGCGCCTGACAAACATAGCGCCCGTGCAGAA
>CAYPUN010000124.1:0-4420 GCA_964413985.1 uncultured Rickettsia sp.
ATTATATCACATTTTTGCAATCGGCGCAAGGGTTTTTTATGTTTTAGCGCAATTGACGACCGAAATTCAAGCAAAATTGCACCAAAATCGATGCAATTTTAGACCATTTTGCGCCATTTTTTTTACCAATTTATACCAAAGCAACAAAATTTTTCATCACCGTTTTTGCGCCCGATTTTTCAAAATTGATGTCAAGCTTAGAGCCATCAACTGAAACAACCTTGCCATAACCAAATTTTTGATGAAAAACGCGCTTGCCAAAAAACGAATCTTCTTGCCCTTGCTGCGCTGATGAAGCTGAAGACGAACCCGAAGCAGAGCTTGAGGCTGTAGATCTTGCGGCTTTCGCAGCATAATTTTTGGCATAAGAAGAATAGTTCGATGATTCGCTTTTTGCGCCAAATCCACCGCCACCGCCACCGCCAACACCGCTACCGCCTCGCGAGCCGCTGTTGACAACGCCTTGCGCAATTTCTGCTGGCAGCTCTTTCAAGAACCGCGAAGGCAGCGAACTTTGATAATCGCCAAACACAAAACGCGTTTGCGCATAGCTCAAAACCAACTCCTTTCTAGCGCGCGTGATGGCAACATAAAGCAGCCGGCGCTCTTCTTCTTCGCCGCCGCGCTCTTCAACCGACCTGCTGCTAGGAAACACGCCATCTTCAAGCCCCGGAATGAAAACCATGTTAAACTCCAAACCCTTGGCAGCATGCACTGTCATTACGTTGACAGCATCTTGCGCATTTTTGTCTTCTTTTGCTTCAACCAAACTCACATATTCCAAAAACTCGACAATATTAGAAAATTCGGCCAAGCTGTTGATAAATTCGTCAAGGTTTTCAACCCTTCCTTGGGCTTCGATGCTGTTTTCGCTTTGCCACATTTGAATATAGCCGCTTTCCATCAAAATCAATTTGGCGATGTCGCAAAGCGAGCTGGTTTCTAGGTCTTTGCGCCATTTTTCAATTTGCACCAGCAAAAATTTTAGTGCATCTTTGGCCTTGCCTTTGATTTCGTTTTGGTCGATGGCGTCAACAATGGCGCGAAACAGCGAGATATTTTGATTTTTCGCTTTTTGATATAAATTGCTAATTGTTGTGTCACCCACACCACGCTTGGGCACATTGATGATGCGGCTCAAGGCCAGATCGTCTTCAAAATTGGCCACCAAACGCAAATAGCAAATAGCGTCTTTCACCTCCATGCGTTCATAAAACTTCATGCCGCCGATGATTTTGTAGGGCAGAGAGGCTTTGATGAAGGCTTCTTCAAAAGAGCGCGTTTGATAGCCTGCACGCACCAAAATCGCGGTTTCAGACAATCTATGCCGGCCTTGACGATGATGATTGGCAATCGCATCAGCAATTGTGGCGGCTTCGCTGCGATCGTCAATAAACGAAAATAATTTTATCGGCGCGCCTTCTCCTGCATCAGTCCACAGCGTTTTGCCGTGACGTTCTTTGTTGTTCAAAATCACACTATCTGCCGCTTTGAGAATGTTTCCCGTGCTGCGATAATTTTGCTCAAGCCTTATCACGCAAGCGTTAGTGAAGTCTTTTTCAAAACGCAAAATGTTCGCAATGTTTGCGCCGCGCCAGCTATAGATTGATTGATCGTCGTCACCAACTGCGCACAAATTTTTGCGCGTGGCCGCCAGCCTTAGAAGCCATTGATATTGCACGTTGTTGGTGTCTTGATATTCATCCACCAAAACATAATGAAACTTGTCCTGATAATAAGCCAGCACCTCTGGTGCCTTGTCAAAAATTTCTAAATTGAAAGCAAGCAAATCGCCAAAATCGGCCGCGTTCATTGATTTGAGACGATGTTGATAAGTTGAAAAAACTTCGCGAAATTTTGGCAGGCCAATGTCATCAGCTTGCGGGCCTTCAGTCTCTAGCTTCTTCACCTGCCCCAAATCTTTCATGCGCGAAATTTTGTTAAGATAATTTTTGGCCGGAAACTGCTTGGTGTCTATGTTGAGGTCGGTCACAATTTGTTTCAACAATCGCAATTGATCGTCTTGATCGATGATTGTGAAATCATTTTTTAACCCAACCAACTCGGCGTGGCGCCTAGAAATTCGTGCTGCGATAGAGTGAAACGTGCCAATCCACAAATTGTTCACCTGATCGCCAATCACCTCGCCAATACGTTTTTTCATCTCGGCTGCAGCCTTGTTGGTGAAGGTTACAGCAAGGATTTGCAAAGGTGACGCCAAATAAGAATTTATGATGTGAATGATGCGCGAAGTCAAAACACGAGTTTTTCCCGTGCCAGCTCCAGCCAACACCAGCAAGGGCCCTTCGGTTTGCAAAACCGCGTCACGTTGCGCTTGATTTAATCCAATTAATTGTTTTTCTTCGCTGTGTTGTTCTTGCATAAATTGCTGTTCTTCCATAAAAAATAAAATTATAAAAACCTTAATTATCCCGTTATCGCATGCAATCTTTAGTGCAAGCGATATAGCCCTTAGCCGCTCCAAGCGTGGCCAGTCGCGTCTAAGGGCTATATCGCTTGCACTAAAGATCGCCTGTGATAATGGGATAATTACCGATTATTTTGCAACCACCAAATATCCACGATAATGGTCTGCATCCTTGGTGTTCATGGCCTCATAAAGCTTTGCTGCCGAAACAAAATACCAATTTTGCTTATGCAGCGCCACATCCAAAATCAAAACCAAATCACTTTCTTCATCATAAGCAACCAGCGGCGAAAAATGCCCACCAGTCTTAGACCCAAGCACCTTGCCATCAAAATTCGCCACAACAAAATTCTTATCCTCCGCCAAATATTTTCTCAAATCTTGACGAAATTTCGCCACATATTTTTCACCATTTTTGCTGACATAATTAATCTTAACATGCATTTTATAAGCTTGCGACAATATATCGCGAAGGTCCACCAGACTTATTCCCGCATCATATTCACCTTTCGCATTTTTTTGCTTAAATTCAATCACTTGACGCGATTTTATTTTGTCAGTTTTGTCATTCAAAAAGTTGATTTGCGAATATAAATTATACGGCACTTCAGCGCCACCAACGCTTTCTGGAAGCTGCGTTGCCAACTCTTTCTGATTTGCAATTTTGCCATATTCAAGCGCGTTCAAAACAATCACCGAGCTTGCAACTCCACAATAAAGCGGGTTCATTTGCGGTTGATAAAAATTGACAATTTGATAAAAATCGTTTTTATATTTGCTGTGCTGCAAAGTTTCCAAACCTTGAGGCGAGTTCCAAACCGTCAAAGCTTGATCGGCTTGAGCCTTGAAACTGAAGGTTAGAAGCAATATCGTGATCAGAATAATTTTTTGCATATTTTTTATTTTTTTAAAATGGCTGAAGCTTTAGAGCTTACAAATCAATGCTCTCACGAAGTTAAACAACTTATCGAAAAGTTTTTAACTTATCTTGAAGTTGAAAAAAAATATTCGCCGCACACGCTTATTTCCTATCGCCACGACATTTTTGATTTTTTTGATTTTATCTTTCAAAATCAAAAAAAAATCGTCACTAAGGATATTGCGCAAAATTTAAATTTACACGACTTTCGTGCGTGGTTGGCTTTTCGTTTGCAAAATCACATCAACGCCTCCAATGCCCGCGGGCTTTCAAGCTTGCGTAGTTTTTTTCGTTTTCTTGGCAAAAACAATTTGCTCAAAAATTTAGAAATTGAAAAAATCAAAACGCCAAAAATTGCAAAAGCCTTGCCAAAAGCGGTTGACGAGGTTGATATTAGCAAAATTATGGATGCAATTGTTGATGGCGGAGATTTCTGCTTACGCAAGAATAACGTCGGGGAAGACAAGAATGATCGCGGCTTTACATCCTCATCCACCGTCATTCGTGCCTCCACCCATGTCATTCCTGCGCAAGCAGGAATCTTTGCCAGCAAAAACCACAACCCCCAAAACCATTGGCAAACCGCCCGCGATCTTGCTTTGCTCACCCTCATTTATGGCTGTGGACTGCGTATTTCAGAGGCCTTGTCCATCACACCCCAAATTTTGGGAGGCAACGACTATCTCATCATAAAAGGCAAAGGAGGCAAGCAGCGCATGGTTCCTTTGCTTCCAATCGTACAAAAAAGAATCAAAGAATATCTCGCAATCTCGCCATATAAGCCACTGCAAGACCAATCGATTTTTTTTGGCGCGCAAGGAAAACCTTATCAAGCCCGCGTTTTCAGCCGCTTGCTGCAAAACATTCGCCGCCAACTAAATTTGCCCGAAACCATCACCCCCCACGCCTTCCGCCACTCTTTTGCCACCCACCTTCTCGAAAAAGGCGGCGATTTACGTGTGATTCAAGAACTTTTGGGCCATAGCAGCCTTTCCACCACGCAACGCTACACCAAGATAGACAAATCAAGGCTCCTCAGCGCCTATCAACAATTTCACCCACGCTGATTTTGG
>CAYPUN010000125.1:0-4417 GCA_964413985.1 uncultured Rickettsia sp.
GTGATCTCGGCCAGCATTCGCCCCGAAGCTTTTGGTCGCGTTGCAATTGAAGCGCAAGCGATGAAAAAGCTTTTGATCGCCACCAATATTGGCGGTTCGCTTGAAACGGTGATTGACGGCAAAACCGGTTTTTTGGTTGAAGTTGGCGATGTTGAAGCAATGGCAAAAAAAATCGACCACGCTCTCAACCTAGACAAATCAAGCTCTGACGTGATTAAAAATGCAGCAAGAAAACATATTGAAGAAAATTTTTCTAGTCAAAAAATGTGCGAATCAACCATTAAAGTTTATCAACATATTTGGAGTGATGAAGGGGTTGCAATTCGCGAATAAATTTTCTTTGCTTGATATCTTTGCAAAAGAATTGTTTGCTGAAGCATTGCAGTTTTTTAGTAACTTAATTTATTTGACGCATGGATAATCGGCAGCCAGAGCGGCTAGGCGCAGAAAATTCTAATCTCAATTCTATCGCATCAGAAATCATTAAAAAAAATAAATCTGACGAAGGTTACGCAGATTTCGTTCGGCAAAAATTGGCGGAAATTAAAAAAATAAATAACGGCAAGGTTGATTTTCTGTTTTCTCCATCAAAGGGATCTCCAGATAAAGTCAATTTGCTATTTTATGCCATCAGAACCAAAGACAAAATTCTTTTTGATGAATTGCTTAAAGATGATACTATAGATCTAAAAAGTCGGATTATTGCTGGTGGGGGTATTCTACGTCCTGTTTCGATTGCGCTTTCTAATGTAAAATTCGAAGAAGATTTGATGTATTTTATCAATGCCTACATTGACAAAGATAAAAATTTTTTATACACGTTTCTTGATGATTCTATATGGCGTGCTAATCATGAGTTGCTCGAAAAGCTTTTGTTGCGAGATGATTTGGATCAAAAGTGGTTTGATGGTAAATATGGCGCTGATAATCCTAGATATTCGGTAGTGTGTCGCACGCCATTGACCGATTGCTTAACTCGTACGTTTTCATTAAAAAGCGGTGAGTCTGTTGAAGGAATTAAAAAAACCGCAATTTTGCTGATTAGAGACAAAAGGATGGTTAATTTAGACGCTGCGATCAAACAGGGCTTGAAGCAGGCAGAGTCAAAAACGGCTCTTATGATAGCCATCGAGAATTTAGATGTGGAATTAGTTAAGTGTTTGTTAGAAGAAGGCGCTGATCCAAATATAAGATCTATTGACGGATCAAATGCGTTAAGTTTGGCTTATGATTGCAAAAAACTTGAAGTTTTTAAATTATTGCTTGATGAAAAATATAGGACAAAAGTTAACGCTCTTTATAAACAAACAGCAAGAACCCTAGTTCATGTTTTAGCAGAATCTGGAGAGGTGGAGTTTTTAGAGTGTTTGTTGCGGGCGGGTGCTGATATAAATTTAAGAGATGGAAGGAGTCCGCATAATAATCCGGGGCGGTTCACTCCTTTAATGGTTGCCGCGATGCGTAATCATAAAAAGATAATAGATTTGTTGTTAGAAAAATTTTCATCTCGCGTAGATTTGGAATTGAAGGATTCTTGGGGTAGAACAGCTCTTCATTTGGCAACAGATTATTTTTCAAAAGAATGCATTGATGCTTTGTTAAAAGGGGGGGCGGATGTCAATGCCAGAGTTTCACCAGATGATCCAAAAACTAGCGTTATAGCGAGATTGATTGCAAATCGAGGTAATCGTGATTTGAGTGATAAAAAAGTTGCGATGGAAGGTTTGATGGCTGACAAATATGCCGTCTTAAAGAGATTAATGCAAGAAAAAGAACTAGAGCTTACGTGCACTGTGGATTTTAGTCTTGTTAAATACGCAATTTCGGAGATTGATTTTTTTGATCCAGAATTAATCTTAGAGTTGCTTTTGGCTTATGAGCAAATTCCAGGTAGCGCATTTAACACAATATGGGGATTTGGTGCAGAGTTTAAAGATACGGCTTTGTATAATAATGAAGACGTTTCCCGTGTAAAATTAGTTGAATTGATGACAAGAATGCATGACGTGATCCGATATGATTCCCCAGTATTCTTCCTTCGTTCTTTTGAGCACATTCTTGCTCAACTAGCTTTGAGTGCGCAACAAGGAAAAGCGGGGGCAAGAGAATCTTATACAGCGTTAGCTATAAAATTTCGTGAAATTATGTTTTTGGAAAGAGTTTCCGCCCGGGACAATCACTGTTACGACGACGAAGACGACGAAGAAGAAGAGAGTGACTTGACCAAAGTGAATAATTTTTTGCTACTAAGTCGTAAAAATATCAAAATCAATGGATCGAGGCAATTAACCAATGAAGCAATATTTTTGCCAGGTGGAGCGGCTGATGCAATAAGGTTGACGCAAAAAAATTATCATTTGGCTTTTTTGGAAAGATTCTTAGACGAAGGAAAAGATTATAGCAAAAGAACTGATATCAACAAAATCTTGCAAAAATTAGGAAGGGATTTTATTGCTGAATTTAGCAAGCCAGAAGGCTTGCCAACAAAAGAAGATATAAGACAGATAAGTCCAGAAATTTTAAAAGCCATGGTTAAGGCAATTGAAAATATCCAAAGTTTTGTAATAAAAAATCGCGAACTCTTCAAAGAGGTTGCCAAATTTTCTGAAGCAATTGGCAGATCGGATTCGAGGTTGCATCTATTGCCGCAAGAGTTACGGGGTTTAATTTTTGAGTATTGTAGCAGCAAAGAATTCAGTAAATTAGAAAAACTAAAAAGTGCGAATGATTTTGATGATGAAACGAGGTCGTTGATGATGTCGCAAGATTCTTTTGTGTTTGATGAAGGGGAGATTGCGTCGTTGGATCGTATAAATTCTATAATGCGAGAAGTATTGCAATCAAACGGTTTTGGCGTTGAAAAAAGTGGTGTTTTTGAAGTTTATCGAGGCCATCTTTTGAATTCTGTTGCGGATGCAAAAAAGAGAAGGGAGGCTGAAAATGGAAAGCGGATGCTTGATGGGGAGCGGGCTGGCGCTGATGTGCAATCATCGATGCACTCCGAAAAATTTACAAGAGATGTAAAGCGAAAAGACGAAGAAGATCATGACGACGGCCCAGATTTGAAGAAGAAATCGGGCGACGTTTTGCAATCTTTGGAGCCGAGTTCCGCAAGCGTTAGCAGAGCTGGCGCAAGAAGGCCATGGGAGAGGGAACGTGACAAAGATGGCAAAATAGATGATGAAAAGAAAAATTCAGGACAATTGCATTAGGCGTTTTTGTAAAAGCTGAAATTGTCATAAAAATTTGCAACATCGTTTTTGCCAAATTTTGTGGTCGATCGATGTTGCAAATTTTGCAAAACCTCTTCAACTGCAACAAAATCAAGCTCTCCAACCCCATCAACTCCATCGCCACCAACAATTTTATTGCTTGAAATCCAAATCAATTCATCAACTAAATTTTGTTTTAAAAATTGTGTGGATAAATTTTTTCCACCTTCAACCAATATAGAATTGACGCCACTTGCAGCAAGTTTTTTTAAAGCATCAATTAAATTTATTTGACCATTTTGACTGTTGCAAAAAATAATTTTTGCGCCAGCATTTTGCAATTTTATGATTTTCTCTTGATGGCTCGCAGCATTGTCTTCGCTGGTTATAATGATGATGGACTCTTTATTCCCATTTTGAAAAACCGCAAAATTTTCATCAAAATTCAAATTTCCACTAACAATAATTTTTATAGGAGAGTGATCCTCAAGCCCCGCCAGACGGCAACTTAGCGCCGGGTTGTCTTTTTTTAACGTGCCAGCTCCAACCATTATTGCATCATTTTTTGCGCGCAGATAATGAGTAAAATCGCGGGCTCGTGCGTCTGTAATCCATTTGCTGGCGCCAGATTTTGTCGCAATTTTTCCATCCAAGCTTGTGGCCAGCTTCAATGTTATGAAGGGTAGGGAGGTTTTTTGTACTTTAAAAAATGCGTGATTTATTTCTTGTGCTTCTTTTTCTAAAACGCTGCAAACCACGTCAACACCAGCTTGGCGAAGCGCAGACACGCCACCACCATTAACTTTTGCGCAAATATCAAGTGTGGCAATCACAACTTTTTTCACGCCGCTGGCAATGATTGCATCAACACAAGGAGGGGTTTGACCTTGATGACAGCAGGGCTCAAGCGTCACATACAAAGTGGCGCGCTGCAATCTTGCTTTGTCTGCAACCTTTGCCAGCGCAACGGTTTCAGCGTGCGGACGCCCACCACGAGCAGTTGTGCCAGTTGCCAAAATTTCACCATTTTCAACAATAACGCAGCCCACAACAGGATTTGGAGCGGTTAGGCCAAGGTTTTTCTTTGCCAAATTCAGCGCTAGTGCAATAAATTTTTCATCCATTTTTTTCTAGTAATTTTATAACGCATTATGTATGATAAAGTATAATTTAAATAAAAAAATGCACAAGAAATATAATATAAA
>CAYPUN010000126.1:0-4376 GCA_964413985.1 uncultured Rickettsia sp.
TATTTTTATTTTTTTAGTGACAAGATGACAAAAGAGCAAAAGAGAGAAGGCGTTGAGCATAGAATTTTGTAAGGCAAATAAACAATAATTTTTATTTTTATGGAATCACATTTGGTTGATCTTTCAAGATTGCAATTTGCAGCAACTGCAATTTATCATTTTCTGTTTGTGCCGCTCACGCTTGGATTGGCGGTGATTTTGGGCATTATGGAAAGTGTTTATGTGATGACGGGGCGCGAGGTTTGGCGCGACATCACCAAATTTTGGGGCAAACTTTTTGCGATAAATTTTGCGATGGGCGTTGCAACGGGCATCACGATGGAATTTCAATTTGGTACCAATTGGGCCTATTATTCACACTATGTTGGCGATATATTTGGCGTGCCTTTGGCAATTGAAGGCTTGATGGCGTTTTTTCTTGAATCAACTTTTGTGGGGATGTTTTTGTTTGGCTGGAACAAAATGAGCAAAGCCAAGCATTTGATGGTTACATGGCTGATGGCAATTGGCACCAATTTGTCGGCGCTTTGGATTTTGATTGCCAATGGTTGGATGCAAAATCCAATTGGCGCCAAATTCAACGCTGAAACAATGCGCATGGAGCTTGATTCGTTTCAAAAAATATTTTTCAACGATGTGGCGCAATCAAAATTTGTGCACACAATCAGCGCGGGATATGTTACGGGAGCAATGTTTGTGCTGGCTGTGAGTTGTTATTATTTGCTCAAAAAAACCAATATAGAAATTGCGCGCAAATCAATTGTTGTTGCGTCTTCTTTTGGATTGTTGGCTGCGCTTTCAGTGGTGGTGCTGGGTGACGAGAGTGGCTATACAACAGGAGTGAATCAAAAAATGAAATTGGCCGCAATTGAAGGAATGTGGGAAACCGAGGCAGCGCCTGCGGGACTTACTTTGATGGCGTTTCCAAATCAAGAAAAACAAATCAACGAATATGAAATTAAAGTGCCATATCTTTTGGGGTTGATTGCCACGAGATCTACAACCAAGCACCTTGATGGCATCAAAGATTTGGTTTATATTTCGCAGGTGCGAATCAAAAATGGATTGACGCAATATCAAGTGTTAAAAAATTTACGCTCTGGAGCAAGCACTGACAAGGTTCGCGATCAAGATTTTTTGCGTGAAAATTTTCATGATATTGGTTATGCGTTGTTGCTAAAAAAATATCGAAGTGACATTGAAAATGCTTCTGAAGAAGAAATTCAGCTTGCAGCAAAAGACACAATGCCACGCGTGGCGCCTTTGTTTTATTCGTTTCGTGTGATGGTTGGGCTTGGGTTATTTTTTATTTTCTTGTTTGGGGCGGCGTTTTATCACATGAATATTAAGCGCAATTTTGACAAAAAATTATTGTTGAAGATTTGTTTTTTCTCGTTGCCATTGCCGTGGATTGCGGCGGAGCTTGGTTGGTTCGTTGCTGAATATGGTCGTCAACCTTGGGTGATTGAAGGAATTTTGCCAACATTTTTGGCGGTGTCGCCGGTGCCGGCGGGGCATGTGCTTGCAAGCTTGATTGGGTTTGTGGTGCTTTATAGTGTGTTGCTGGTGGTGGATGTTTATTTGATGGTGAAATATATAAAAATTGGGCCGGATAAGCTTTTGGGCAGAGGAGAGTAGGGCTAATTGCTTTTTTAGATTTTGTGAAAATTAATTATTTATAAAAAATATGATAGAATTTTTTAATTACGAAATATTGCGAATCATTTGGTGGGGCCTGTTGGGGGTGTTGCTCATTGGCTTTGCGATTATGGATGGTTTCGATTTGGGTGTTGGAATTTTGCTGCCTTTTATTGCCAAAAAAGATTCTGAAAGGCGCGTGGTTCTAAACTCGGTTGGTCCGGTGTGGGATGGCAATCAGGTGTGGCTTATTCTTGGTGCGGGTGCGATTTTTGCGGCTTGGCCACATGTTTATGCGATCAGTTTTTCGGGATTTTATTTTGCGATGTTGTTGGTGTTGTTTGCGCTGATCCTACGCCCCGTTGGTTTTGATTATCGCAGCAAAATCAACAACAAAACATGGCGCTTGGTTTGGGATTGGTGCATTTTTATCGCTGGCTTTGTGCCATCATTGGTGTTTGGAGTGGCTATTGGCAACGTTTTGCAAGGTGTTCCATTTAGCTTCAATGAGTTTATGGTGATTGACAACAAGATCACTTTCTTTGCACTTTTTTCGCCTTTCACACTGCTTTGCGGCCTTGTGAGCGTTGCTATGATAACAACTCACGGTGCTTGCTATTTGGCCATCAAAACTGAAGGTGAAATTTTGCGCCGCGTCAAAAAAGTTTTGACAATTTCGCCTCTTGTTACAATTGTTTTGTTTGTTATAGGTGGCGTGTTTATTGCTTCGATGGGCTCTTATGAAATTGTAAATTTTGCTGGAACTTTGGCCGATTCAAATCCAATGGCGAAAGAAGTGATAAAATCTCCACAAAGTTGGAACAAAAATTATGCGAATCATTCTTGGATGATGATTGCACCAGCCCTTGCGTTTGTAGGTGAGGCGATGGTGTTTGTTTTTGCTTACAACAAACATTTTGGCAAAGCGTTCATCGCAAGCGCCCTTGCAACTTTGGGAATTATCTCAACTGTTGGCTTGAATATGTTTCCATTCATCTTGCCATCAAGTCTCAATCCAAGTGCGTCTTTGTTGGTTTGGGATGCATCGAGCAGCTTTCACACTTTGGTGGTGATGTTGATTGCGGTGATAATTTTTATTCCGTTGATTTTATTTTATACCGCGTGGGTTTTTAGAGTTTTGCGCGGAAAAGTTACAGAAAAAGATATTGAAAAAGATTCAAAGTTTTTATATTAATCAAGCTTGCCACGCTTTGCCAGTTGTGGCTTGCGCGGCAATTTAGTTTTAATTTTATTTAAGAAAATTATGTGGTATTTTGCATGGATTTTAGGAACTGCGTTTGCGGTGTCTTTTGGCATTATCAATGCTTTGTGGCACGAGTTTCGTCAAGAAAATTGCAAAAATGATTGCAAAAACAAATGTCACTAAGATGCGCGACGCTGTTTTAAAATATGATTCACAAGTGCCGCGCTATACAAGCTATCCAACCGCGCCGCACTTCACTTCGACCATAGATGACAAAATTTATACCAGCCATTTACAAGCACTAAATTCTCACGAAACGCTTTCGCTTTATTTGCATATTCCATTTTGCAAACAAATGTGTTGGTATTGCGGATGCTACACCAAAGCCACTTTGCGCTATGCTCCGGTTGAAGATTATGCGCAAATTTTGATGCGCGAAATCAATTTGGTTGGTGATTTGCTCAAGCAAAAAAATCACAAAACAACTCACATTCATTTTGGTGGAGGGTCACCAACGATCCTACAGCCAGAAGCATTTGAGCAGATAATGCAAACTATAAAATCAAAATTTAACATTGCTGCTGACGCCGAAATTGCTATCGAAGTTGATCCGCGAAATGTTGATGAGGAAAAAATTATCGCCTATAAAAAAATGGGTATAAACCGCGTCAGTATTGGCGTGCAAGATTTTAACGATGAGGTGCAAAAGGCGATTAATCGCGAACAATCTTTTGATTTGGTTTATGATTGCATCAAAATTTTTCGCAAATATGGCATTGAAAATATCAATCTCGATTTGATTTATGGCCTGCCAAAGCAGAGTGTTGAGATGGTGAAAAAAAATATCGATTTGGCGATGTTGCTAAAACCGACGCGCATCGCGCTGTTTTCTTATGCGCATGTTTTGTGGAAGAAAAAACACATGCGTTTGATTCGCGAAGAAGACTTGCCAGACAACGCCTCACGGCTTTTGATGTATGACGAGGCAAGAAAAAAATTGCAGCAAGAAAATTTTTTTGCAATTGGTCTCGATCACTTTGCAAAGGCCGATGACTCTATGTTTCAAGCCTTTCAAAGCAAAGTTTTGAAGCGCAATTTTCAAGGATATAGTACCGATAGCGCCAACAACATAATTGGCTTCGGCGCTTCTGCTATCAGCTATTTGGGCGATTGCTATGCGCAAAATATTTTGGATTTGGATGAGTATAAAAAAATAATTTTAAGCAACAAATTGCCGATAGCCAAAGGCGTTGAAATTGGCAAAGAAGACAAAATGCGCAAAAAAATTATTGATGAATTGATGTGTTATTTGGAAGTTGATTTGCAAAAAATTTGCGATGAATTTGGTGTGGCAAAAAATTATTTTACAAGCGAGATTGCGGCGCTGCAAGAGCTTGTGGCTGATGGCTTGGTGACAGTTGATGGCTTGCAGATTTCGATCAACAAAAACGCGCCGCAAATTTGTCGCGTTGTGGCCAGCAAGTTTGATCAATTTTTTGTGGCAAGTTTGAAGCAGCATTCTAAGATTGCGTGA
>CAYPUN010000127.1:0-2966 GCA_964413985.1 uncultured Rickettsia sp.
CGCCATTTGCGCCAGTTGCCACAAAATATAAATATTCTGTTTTTGGCGGATTCAAAACTGCCTTGATTGAAGCTATACCCGGATTGCAGATTGGCGCTGGCGGCAAGCCATAAATCGCATAGGTGTTGAAAGGTGAATTATTGCGAATATCGCTTTGACGAATTGGTCTTTCCAATTTTTTGTCGCCAAAGGTGAATGAATAAATTATCGTTGGATCTGATTGCAATTTCATGCCCTTGCGCAAGCGATTTACAAACACTGAAGCCACTTTTGGACGCTCTTCTGCAAGGCCAGTTTCTTTCTCAACAATTGATGCCAAAATGATCGCCTGCTCTTTGGTTTTGAGCGGAACAGTTGGATCACGCTTCTCCCACAAATAGTCGATGGTTTTGTGCATCGAATTTTGCATTCTTTTCAACATCGATCCTTTGCTGTCATTAAAAGAATAAAAATAAGTTTCTGGCAAAATTGATCCTTCAACGATATTGGCCGGAGCCTCTCCCACCAAGCCCGGAGAGCTGTTTAAAATCGCAATTGCACTTTTGCTTGAAAGACCTTCTGCAATCGTAACTTTGCGAAAGAAAATATAGCCGCGAATTGCTTTGTTGAGAATTTTGTAGTAAGAAATATTTTTTTCGAAAAAATATTCGCCATAGCGCACCTTGAAATGCGGGCCTTTGATTAAGCGCGACAAATAAAGGAACGTGGTTGGACTTTTGATAACTTTTTCAGCATAAAGCTTGTCAACAACTTGGCGAAATGTCATGCCTTTTTCAATCACAAAACGCTTATCTTCGCGATGATAGCTGTTTGGCGAGTTGAAATATATCACAATTATAAGCAACAAAGTGACATAGGCCAAAACGGCAGCAGAAAAATAAAGGCAAATTTTGCGAATTAATTTTGTTGACATTAAATTAAGCTTAGATTCGTCTTAATATCACGCAGGCATTGGTTCCGCCAAATCCAAATGAATTTGACATAACAATGTCTATTTTACGATTTTTTGCTGTTTTTGCCACTAAATCGATGTCGCAACTATCAGATGGATTGTCCAAATTTAAAGTTGGTGGAGCCACGTTATCACGAATTGCAAGAGCGCTGAAAATTGCTTCAACACTGCCAGCCGCGCCAAGCAAATGGCCAATTGACGACTTGGTCGAAGACATTGAAAGTTTGTAAGCGTGATCGCCAAAAACTTGCTTCACCGCACCAACTTCAATTTCGTCACCCATAGGCGTTGAAGTGCCGTGAGCGTTGATATAATCAACTTGGTCAACGTTGATTTTTGCATGGCCCAAAGCAATTTGCATTGCGCGAACTGCGCCGCGACCCGTGCTTTCTGGCGCCGTGACGTGATAGGCATCGCCCGAAAGGCCATAGCCGATCACTTCTGCATACATTTTTGCACCGCGTTTTTTGGCATGCTCATATTCTTCAAGAACCAATATTCCCGCACCTTCGCCCATCACAAAACCGTCGCGATCCTTGTCCCAAGGGCGTGAACCAGCTGATGGATTTTCGTTGAAATTGGTTGAAAGGGCGCGAAGAGCAGCAAATCCGCCAATTCCCGACTCACAAATTGCAGATTCGGCACCGCCGCAAACCATAACATCAACATCGCCATATTCAATCATGCGCGCCGAGTCGCCAATGGCGTGGCTTCCGCTGGCACAAGCTGTGACAGTTGCATGGTTTGGACCCATATAGCCATGCTTAATTGAAACCTGCCCCGAGGCAAGGTTGATAAGGCTTGCAGGGATAAAGAATGGGCTGATTTTTCTGATGCCTTTTTCTTTCATGTTGACAACGGTTTTTTCGATCATCGGCAAGCCGCCAATGCCAGAGCCGATCATCACGCCGGTGCGATATTTTTGTTCTTCGGTTTCGGCTTTATAACCCGAGTCTGCGACCGCTTGATCTGCCGCTGCAACCGCAAAATGAATGAAACGATCCATTTTACGCTGCTCTTTTGGCTCGATATATTGATCGATGTTGAAAAGATCGGGATGAGCATTTTCAGGGCTTGCCAGCTTTACTTCGCCTGCAATTTTGCATGGCGATTCTGTTGGGTCAAAAATCGTGATTCTGCCAAGGCCAGATTCGCCATTGATTAGTTTTTTCCAAGTGGATTCGATGTTTGCAGCCAATGGTGTAACAGCTCCGATACCAGTAATTACAACTCTTCTTTTTGTCATGTTTAAAACAATTAATTAACGACGCTTAAAAAAAGCGCCAAAGCGACCATAATGTTACAATAAAAAAAATATTTTGGAAGAAATATTATGAAATATAGACGATTATTTCGCTGCAAAAAAACTTTTATCGATAGAGTTTCTGAGTGCGTTTTTTGTCACTTCTTGAATTTCACCAACGTTCAAACTGCCAAGAGAAAATGGACCAAAAGAGGTTCTGATGAGGCGATTAACCTTGAGCCCAAGCTCTTCCATAACCTTTCTGATTTCGCGATTTTTGCCTTCAGAAATTGAAATTGTCAGCCAAGAGTTCGATTCTTTTTCAACGTCAATTTCAACTTTGATTGAGCCATAGCGCACGCCATCAATGGTGATACCGTTTTCAAGCTTTTTTAGACGCTCATAATTCAACTTGCCAAAAACACGAGCGCGATATTTGCGCACCCATTTCGTCTTAGGCAATTCTATATAGCGCGCCAGATCGCCATTGGTTGTGAGCAACAAAAGACCTTCGGTGTTATAGTCTAGGCGGCCAATGCTGATAAGGCGTGGCAACGTTTTTGGCAGCGCATCAAAAATTGTTTTGCGACCTTGCGGATCCTTGCTGGTGGTGATTATGCCAGCTGGTTTGTGGAATAAAAATAGGCGGATATCGTTGGTTTGGTTGAGCAATTTGCCATCAATTTTGATTGATTGATCGGTGATTAAGGTGGCTGGCGTGTCAATAACGACGCCGTTTACTTGCACCCTGCCCTCCAAAATTAATTCTTC
>CAYPUN010000127.1:3066-4351 GCA_964413985.1 uncultured Rickettsia sp.
CCAGAAACGTCAAATTCGGGGTGCCATTGCACGCCAATGCAAAATGGATGTGCCGGATCTTCAATTGCTTCAATCATGCCATCAACTGCTTTGGCGCTTATAACCAAGCCCCTTCCCGCGTTTCTGATTCCTTGATGATGCGAAGAATTTGTTGGGATTTTTTTCTCACCAACAATTTTTTCAAGCAGCGTACCGCCAACAATTTCAACGTCGTGATAGGCTTTAGAGCTGTCTTCCATGCCCGCAACTTTGCTTTGCTCGTGGATTATATATTGACCTTCGTCAGGAATATGTTGAATGATATCGCCGCCATGCATGATGTTTAAAAGCTGCATGCCATTGCAAATTCCCAAAATTGGAATGTCGATTTTTAGCGCTTTTTCGGTGAGCATGAATTCGAAATTCTCGCGCGTTTCGTTGAGAACAACCTCGGGATGGATTTTGTCGGCGCCATATCTTTTGGGATTGATGTCGAAAAATCCGCCAACAATCATAAGGCCGTCAACCAAATTTAGATATTCATCAATAGCATCATAATCGTATGGAAGCATGATTACTGTGGCTCCATCGCGGTTTAGCATATCGACATAATTGCGACGCAAAGCATAATGTGGGCGCACAGAATAGCATTTTGGCGAACCTTCGCGATAGTCTGGAACCACGCCAATCAACGGCTTATAAAGTTTTTCCATTTTTGTCAAAAATTAAATCATACTATCTTCAACAGCCGCAGCAAGCGCCGCAAGCCTTGAAATTACAGCATAAACAGCAGCAACGTCATTTTTGTTGCCACCAAGCTCAAGCTGATTTTCCTGCAAATTTCGTAAATCAAAAAACTGCGCGCCCGCGGCGTTCAAGCTTTCAAGCTGGTCGCGCTGATTGTTGACACGAAATAAATTTCCAACCACCTGCCCGTTCATCATATAAATCATGGGCTCGGCCACTTCGCCGTTAATTTTATCAATAGTTTTGATGCCTTCTTGAATCATCACCATCGTGTTTTGCGTGCTTTCTTTGAGCATGTTCATTTTGTTGCGCTCTTTTTTGTTGATGTCGAGAAGATCGGCGCTTGAAAAAACCGGCATAACCGCCATTCCGTAGGTTCCGTTATCTGCCTTCACATAGCAATATGGTTTTTCTGTGATGCCATATTGATCGTATTTTTTTTGCAATTCCAACATCAACTCATCAACATATTTTGCCAAACATTCGATGCCAACACGGTCTTTAAAATTGACATCGTGGCACGAGCGGTGCATTGACGAAATCAGCCATGGATCGAT
The DNA here is from genome assembly GCA_964413985.1 of uncultured Rickettsia sp. Classification (GTDB taxonomy): domain Bacteria; phylum Pseudomonadota; class Alphaproteobacteria; order Rickettsiales; family UBA1997; genus CAMCFD01. Next base: position 4,350 of record CAYPUN010000127.1, read on the forward strand.
GT
>CAYPUN010000128.1:0-4278 GCA_964413985.1 uncultured Rickettsia sp.
GAGCGGGAGAAGCGCAGGACAGAACGGCAAGACGCCTTAAGGATTCAGAAGATGACTACGTGACAATAGTTAATGACGGAAGAAGAGGATAACTGACCAATCCCCACCCCGCAATCGCCAAGTAAGGCTGCAATATACAGCTTTACTTGGCAATCCCCCCATAAAAGTGGCATTATATAAATCCCACACTATCATAGCGCCTCAGTTTCTTTTATAACTTTATTAAAAATATAAAATGCAACTAACTTTCCTTGGAGCAGCGCAAACAGTCACCGGATCGAAATATTTGCTTGAATTTGGCAGCAAGAAAATTTTGATCGATTGCGGTATGTTCCAAGGTCAAAAAGAATTGCGCGAACTCAATTGGCAAAAGTTTCCTGTCGATCCACGCAATATTGATGCGGTGGTTTTAACCCATGCCCACATTGATCACAGCGGCTATATTCCTCTTTTAGTAAAAAATGGTTTTCGCGGCAAAATTTTTTGCTCTGCTGCAACTTTTGATTTATGCAGAATTTTATTGCCCGACAGCGGATTTTTGCAAGAAGAAGATGCCTTCCAAGCCAACAAACACGGCTATAGTCGCCACCACCCTGCTCTGCCACTTTATACCGCCAAAGAAGCCGAGCATTGCCTCAAATTTTTTGAAGCAGTTGATTTTGGCAAGCCACATCATTTTGCTGATGATTTTTATTTCACACTCAACCGCTCGGGACACATTCTGGGCTCTGCTTTTGTCAGCATTGTTTGCAACAAAAAAACCATCGTTTTTTCTGGCGATTTGGGCCGCCCAAACGACCCAATTGTCAAGCCGCCAGAACATTTAGAATTTGCCGATTATTTGGTGATTGAATCAACTTATGGCAATCGTTTGCACGAAAAAACCAACCCGCTAGAAATTCTAGAAAACATCATCAACAAAACCGCCGCAAGAGGCGGAGTGCTTGTGATTGCAGCCTTTGCAGTTGGCAGAGCACAAAATTTTATGTATTATATCGAGCAATTGAAAGAACAAAAATCGATTCCCGATTTGCCAGTTTTTTTAGACAGCCCAATGGCAATTGATGCATCAGAAATTTTAAACAAACATTCTAGCGAGCACAAATTGTCAAAAGATTTATGCCAAAAAGTGTGCCGCGTGGCACGCTATGTGCGAACTGCCGAAGAATCAAAAAGTTTAAACAAAATTCAAGTGCCAATGATTATAATCTCGGCAAGCGGCATGGCTGAAGGCGGCAGAGTGTTGCATCATTTAAAAAACTATATTGGCAATCACAAAAATACAATTTTGTTTGGTGGCTTTCAAGTTGGTGGCACAAGGGGCGACAAGATTGTGCGCGGCGACAAAGAAGTTAAAATTCATGGCGGAGTTTATGATGTGAATGCCGAAATTGTCAATATGAGCAACAGCTCGGCGCACGCCGATTATGAAGAAATTTTAGCTTGGCTTTCCAATTTTAAAAAAGCGCCGCAAAAAACTTTTATCACTCACGGAAGCATGGAATCAGCCACTGCGCTGCAAGAAAAAATTGTGCAGAAGTTTGGCTGGAACACGATAATTCCAAAATATTTGCAATCCGAAATTTTATGAACCATCACGACGATATTATAGAATCTCGCATAAGACCCCTTGAGTCTCTAAGCTTCGTGCGTTCTAAAATTTATGGCAACGAACTCAGCGAAAGCGAAATAGAAAAAATAATTTCCGATATTGTGCACGGATATTATTCTGACATTCAAATTGCTGCCTTTGTCACAGCCTGCTGCGGCAAGCGTTTAAACCACAATGAAATTTTAAGCTTAACAAAAGCGATGATAAAAATTGGCACCACCATAAAATGGGACGAGGCCTTGGTGGTTGACAAACACTGCATTGGTGGCGTTCCAGGAAATCGTACCACGCCAATTGTGGTGGCAATTGTTGCAGCATTTGGCTTAACAATTCCAAAAACTTCATCACGCGCTATAACCTCTCCAGCAGGCACTGCCGACACTATGGAAGTTTTAACTTCAGTTGATCTTACCCTTGAAAAAATTAAAGAAGTTGTGCTGACACAAAAAGGTTGCATAGCTTGGGGAGGCTCAATTTCACTAAGCCCAGCCGATGATATTTTAATTCAAATCGAGCGCGCCCTCGATTTGGACAGCGAAGGACAAATGGTTGCTTCAATCTTATCAAAAAAAATTTCAGCGGGCTCAAACCACATCCTGATTGAGTTGCCAATTGGCAAAACCGCCAAAATTCGAAGCTCCGAAATGGCAAATATTTTAAAAGACCATCTCGAAAAAATTGGCGAATCTTTGGGCGTCGTGGTAAAAACAATTTTTACTGATGGCTTGCAACCAGTTGGAAATGGCATTGGCCCAGCCCTTGAAGCACGCGATGTTGTCGCTGTTTTGCAAAATGAAAAAAACGCACCACAAGATTTGCGCAACCGTGCTTTAATTCTTGCTGGCGAAATTTTAGAATTTTCTCACGCAGTCAAAAAAGGTGATGGAATAATTTTGGCAAGCGAAATTCTCAACAGCGGCAAGGCTTGGCAAAAATTTCAAGCAATTTGCGAAGCGCAAGGTGGTATGAAAAAAATTCCGCAAGCAAAATATATTCACCAATGTTTGGCTCTTCAAAATGGCGAAATTGCCGAAATTGACAATCGTCGAATCGCTTTAGTGGCAAAGCTTGCCGGCGCTCCAATTGACAAAACTGCTGGTGTTGATTTGCACGTTAAAGTTGGCGACAAAATCAAAAAAGGCGACGCAATTTTTGCAATCCACAGCAACTCTTTAGAAACTCTCGAATATGCGCTTCATTATTTTCAAGAAAACATTGATACAATAAAAATATGCCAATAATTTTTTATTTTCCACAATATCAAAAACTGGCTGAAAGCCTGTCAAATCTAACTGGATTCGCTCTCGCAAATTTCACGCTAAAAAATTTTCCTGATGGCGAATCTTATATAAAAATAAATAGCGACGTTAAAAATAAAAAAATAATTTTGCTGTGCGGCCTCGAAAATGCCAATGAAAAAATTATGGCATTGATGTTTTTTGCCAAAACCGCCAAAGAGCTTGGAGCCTCAGAAATAGGCCTTGTAGCGCCATATCTTGGCTATATGAGAATGGATAAAAGATTTAATGATGGCGAAGCAATCACTTCAAATATTTTTGCAGAATTTTTGTCAAAGCAAGTTGATTGGCTGATCACAATTGATCCACATTTGCATCGTCACAAAAATTTAAGCGAAATTTATAAAATTCCTTGCCAAACATTGCATGCCACCGGCCCAATTGCAGCGTGGATCGCCGCCAATGTCAAAAATCCACTTTTGATTGGACCCGATGAAGAAAGTTTGCAATGGGTTGCACAAATTGCAAAAGAATGTGGTGCACCTTTTATAGTTTTAGAAAAAATTCGCCTTGGCGACAGAGATGTAAAAGTGTCACTCCCAAGAATTGAGCAATATCCCCAACACACGCCAGTGCTGGTTGACGACATCATCTCAACCGCACGCACCATGATTGAGGCAGCAAAAAATCTGCAACAACAAAATGCCATCGCTCCAATCTGCATCGGTGTGCATGCAATTTTTGCCGATGATGCTTTTTTAGAATTAGAAAAATCTTATGTTGCAAAAATTATCACCTGCAACTCAATACCTCACCAAACCAATAAAATCAATCTTGATCAGCTTTTAGCAAATTCGATAAAACTAAAAATATCTTCTGCTGGTTTTCTTTAAACGAAAAGCATCTTTAATTCGTGCCCGATCTTCCTTTTTTGGAATTGCTAAGCGAACTAAATTAGTTGGAATACGATTCACCATTCGCGGCACGCCACGTAGCAAAATCAACGACTTACCAACAATCATGCCCATATCGTGCCTCGATACAAACTTCCACACTTTATATTTATTGCTCAAAACATCTTTGAGAGACATTCTGAAAATATAAGGAATCAACAATTTTGCCGGACACGATTTATCCACCAAAAATGGGTAAGACATTTTTTTGCCACTCTTAAACCAATTTATAATTCTTGGCGCAGGATCATCACCAACGAATCGTGCAATTTCTAGCCACACTGTAGGTCGCATATCAGCTTCAAAAAAATAACGCTTATTATCCACCTCAGATTTCATGGCTGCAACATTAACAAAACCATCAGCGCCAAGGGCTTTTCCCAAATTCTCCATTTCCAAAAACAGCTCTTTACCAAAATTGCTTAAAGAATAATAAGTGCGAAGAACAGAAGGACCAAATTTTCTATTATCAACA
>CAYPUN010000129.1:0-4268 GCA_964413985.1 uncultured Rickettsia sp.
GCCCGCCAAACCGCGGTTCTAAATACCATCCCCACGCTCAATACTTACACATTTTCGCTCGGGGGGTGTGGTGGGGGGGTGTTATTTGTTCGTTTGTTCGTTTTTTTTGCTAATTTGGTTTCGCTGTTTTTATTAATTAAAGAGCCTTCTTATTTTTGCTAGTTTAGCGCGATTTTGCGGGTGTGTCAGTTTGAAGAATTAGGCTGGGGGATGGTGCTTCGAACCGAGTTTTGGCGCGCCACTGTCTCAAGGGACAAAGTACCATCCCCCAGCCTAATTCTTCAAACTGACACACTGACGGGACTTAGTTCTCGCAAATTTTACACCCACTATTTTTCGTAATCTTCACCTTACGAAATTCGTTTTTCAAAAAATCACAAATCAAAATTTTGCCAACCAAACTTTCGCCAATGCCAAGAATTTCTTTGATTGCAGCCGTGGCTTGAAGCGCGCCAACTGTGCCTGCAACGCTTCCTAAAATTCCTTTTTCTGCAAGCGGCAGAGAAAAATTTTCGTCAACAATATTAGGATTGAAGCAGCAATAGCAAGGGTTTGCAGCATTTGCATCATAAGATTTAAAAACCGAAACTTGTCCAGCAAGACCTTTTACAGCCGCGAATATCAAGGGTTTTGCCAGTTTGTGACAAACTTCGTTGATAACAAATCTTGAATAAAAATTGTCGGTGCAGTCTAAAATATATTCATAATCTTGGGCGATCAGGCTTAGATTATCAAGCTTGGCGCGGCAATCATAAATTTCTACTTTTATATCTTTGTTGAGTGCGGAAATTTTTTCGTCGGCGCTGATAACTTTTTTGCGACCCAAATCGTTTAGGTTGTGCAACACTTGGCGCTGTAGGTTAGAAAGCTCTACGACATCGTCGTCAACAATGCCAATTGTGCCAATTCCGGCGGCAGCGAGATAGTGCAAAACCGCCGAGCCAAGGCCTCCAGCGCCGATAACCAAAACTTTTGCTTGCAGCAATTTTTCTTGCCCATCAACGCCAATTTCAGGAACCAAGATGTTGCGCCAATAAAGCTGTTGTTGCGTTTGGTTGAGTGTCATTGTTTTACCTATAATATTTTTCCTGCAACGCTTCGTCGCTTTTCTCGCTTCGCTCGAAGACGACTCGCGCCGGGGCAGGCGTCGCTTTGCTCCTTTGCCCGCTTAAAGCTAAAAACAGCCATTTAGGCTGTTTTTTTTACGCTTTAAGCCCAGTTGACCCAAACCCACCAGCACCGCGAGCGGTTTCGTCCAAATTTTCAACTTCTGTCACAACCGCTTGCTCATGGCGCGCAATCACAATTTGCGCGATTCTCATGCCGCGAGTGACTGTGAAATCAACTTGCGAGTGATTGATTAAAATTGCGCAAACTTCGCCGCGATAGTCAGAATCAACGGTTCCTGGGCTGTTCAAAACTGTGATACCATTTTTGAGCGCCAAGCCCGAACGTGGACGCACCTGTGCTTCAAAGCCTTTTTCAAGCGCAATTGAAATTCCAGTTTTCACCAATTTCACTTCGCCAGCTTTGATAATCAATGGTTCGTCAATTGCCGCAACCAAGTCCATTCCTGCGCTGCCGCTGGTTTCATATTTTGGCAAAGGCAAATCTTTGGCGTGATCAAGTTTTTTTATTTTAAGAATTGTCATAATTTTAAGTTGAAAAATTTGTGTTAAAGAAGTAAAAATATAACTAACTATTTAACAACGTCAAATTTTTTCAAGAAATGTCGCAAGATCAAATTAAAGATGAGAATCGTCGCAAATTATTAACTGGCACGGCATATACAGCCGCGGGCATTGGCCTTGCATGCGCTGTTTTGCCGCTTGTTGACAGCATGAACCCAGCTGACGACGTCACGGCTTTGGCTTCAATTGAAGTCGATCTTTCTAACATAAAAGTTGGTGAAGAAAAAAAGGTGATGTGGCGCGGCAAGCCAATATTCATCAAGCATCGCAGCAAAGAAGAAATCGCTGCTGCAAAAGAAGTAAATTTGTCTGAGCTTCGCGACCCGCAAAAAGACGAAGACCGCGTCAAAGCTGGCAAAGAAGAATGGCTCATCACAATTGGCATCTGCACCCATTTGGGCTGCGTTCCAATTGGCGGGCAGGGTGATTATAAAGGCTGGTTTTGCCCGTGCCACGGTTCGCAATATGACACCTCGGCCCGCATCCGCAAAGGCCCAGCACCAAAAAATTTAGAAGTGCCGCCTTATGAATTTGTGAGCGACAACAAAATTAAAATTGGCTAGAAACCGCTTTAAACACCGCAAAAAAACTGAAATAAAAAATGAAAAACACCGCAAAAAAATTCGTTAACAATTTTGCATTTATTGATTCGCAAAATTTAAATTTAGGAATAGAATCTCAAGGCTGGAAGCTTGATTTTTCTAAGTTTAGAATATATTTAAAACATAGATTTTTTGTTACTCAAGCCTATATTTTTATCGGCTATGTTTCTGGCTATGAATCGCTATATGTCTATCTGCAAAAATGTGGATATATTGTAATTCATAAGCCAACCTTAGAAATTGATGGAAAAATAAAAGATAATTGTGATGCGGATTTAGTTTTGCACACAATGATTGAGTATGAAAACTATGATAAAGCTGTTATAGTCAGTGGCGATGGAGATTTTCACTGCTTGCTAGAATATTTAGAACAAAAAGATAAATTAGAAAAATTGCTAGTGCCAAATTATAGATCTTATTCTAGTTTATTGAAAAGATTTAATCGCGATACAGTTTTTTTGAATCAGCTAAAAGAAAAAATTGGAAGGGAAGGCTTGAAAAAGAAATGAAGGAGTTCTCCCTAAGTACGCAAACTTTTGGGCACCCTCCTTCGTCGTAATGAGGCAATTATAAATAATAAAAAAATAAAATAAAACAAAAAAATGTTTTTTTATTTCATTTTATTTAAAAAAATTTAGTTTTGTTTAAAAATTTGTAGTAAAAATTTAATTAAAAAAATGACCAACCATATCGAAAACGAACTGCCGCAAAGCATAACTGAAAAATCAAAAATTGCCAAGTGGATCAATGATCGCTTGCCAGTCATTTCAATGATTGAGGGCACTTTTTTGAAGCATCCATATCCAAAAAATTTAAGCTATTGGTGGAGCTTTGGATCAATTGCCGGCATCGCTTTGGTGGTGCAAATTTTGACTGGTTTGTTTTTGGCGATGAACTATGACCCAAGCACTGCCAACGCTTTCAACTCGGTTGAGCACATCATGCGCGACGTGCGCTATGGTTGGTTGATTCGCTATATTCACGCAGTTGGTGCTTCGATGTTTTTTGTTGCGCTCTATGCCCACATGGCTCGCGGGCTTTATTATGGCTCATACAAATCGCCGCGCGAAATTTTGTGGTGGGTTGGGGTGATCATTTTCTTGCTCACAATGGCCACTGCTTTCATGGGCTATGTGTTGCCTTGGGGCCAGATGAGCTTTTGGGGCGCAACGGTTATCACCAATTTGTTTTCGGCAATTCCAGTTGTTGGGCCAAAAATTGTGGTGTGGCTGTGGGGCGGCTTCTCTGTTGACAATCCAACGCTCAACCGCTTTTTTGCCTTGCACTTTTTGTTGCCTTTTGTGATTGTTGGAATTGTGTTGTTGCACTTGGTGGCCCTTCACACTGTAGGTTCAAACAATCCTTCTGGTGTAGAAATCAAATCAAAAAAAGATATTATTCCATTCCATCCATACTTCACCATCAAAGACATGGTGGGCTTCTGCGCCTTCTTTTTGGTGTTTGGATATTTTCTATTTTTCCATCCAAACTCACTTGGGCATCCAGACAACTATATCCCTGCCAACCCAATGGTGACGCCAGCTCACATTGTTCCTGAGTGGTATTTCTTGCCATTTTATGCAATTCTTCGTGCCGTTCCAGACAAGCTGGGTGGTGTGTTGATGATGTTTGGTGCAATTGCATTATTGTTTGCGCTTCCTTTTCTTGACACGTCAAAAGTCAAGTCTGGCGCCTATCGCCCATGGTTCAAAAAAATATTTTGGGTGTTCATTTTGAACTTCATCTTCCTTGGATATTTAGGAAAATCACCCGCAGAAGGTTGGTATATCTGGGCTTCGCGCTTTGCCACTTTGTTTTATTATGGCTATTTCTTGGTGATTTTGCCATGGCTTGGCAGACACGAAAAAACCTTGCCAGTGCCCGATTCTATTGACTCGCACTTCAAAAGTAAGCATTAAAATATGCTAGAGCAAGAAAAAGTTTATGAGCTGTTGCGCCAGATTCCACAAGGCTT
>CAYPUN010000130.1:0-4241 GCA_964413985.1 uncultured Rickettsia sp.
CTAAGAGGTATCGCTTGCAACAAACGGCTTACTACCAAAATAAATCTTACAAATTTAACAATTCAATATTCCGTTAATTTCTAAACCATTTCACAAAAAAACAAAAGCAAATAATAAATAAAAATTTCACTTCCCTTTTAACAAAATTCACTTTAAAAATCGCAGAAGAAAAACTTCACACAAAATTTCAAAAATGAGAAAAATATTTTGCCAAAAAATTGTTCCGTCAATTCTTATTTTTGCCTTATTTTCTTGTATCTATCCAAAAATCACCATCAAGGGTAAAGGCAATGTCAAACTAACTCAAGTTGATTTTTCATCATTTTCAAATTGGCCGCAAACTGACCACCGCAAGGCGTTGCTGGCGTTTCTTGATTCTTGCGATCGTCTAGCAAAAATGCCGCAAAACCGCGTGATTGGCGCGCAAATTGGCAATATCACCGCCAGCGATTTTCGCGATGTTTGCGAAATTGGCGCGGTTGTGAAGGGTATGAGCAATAGTCAAATTCAGAATTTTTTCGAAAATTGGTTTAAGCCATTTTCGGTTGCCACAAAATCGGGCGAAACCAAGGGGCTGTTCACTGGATATTATGAGGCTGAACTTCGCGGCAGCAAGGTTAAAAGCGAAAAATATCGCTATCCAATTTATGCCAAACCAAAAGATTTAACTTCTTCAGAGCCATATTTGACCAGAAAGCAAATTGACGATGGAGCCTTGCAGGACAAGGGTTTAGAGCTTTTGTATGTTGACGATATTGCCGATTTATTTTTTCTTCACGTGCAGGGTTCTGGTCGTGTGACGCTGCCAAATGGCGCGGTTGTAAGGATTGCCTTTGCTGCAAAAAACAATCAGCCATACACTTCGATCTCAACTTATTTTCAAGAGCGCGGTTTGATTGCGCGCGACAAAATCTCTGCCGACACAATCAAAGACTGGATGCGCGCCAATCCAGATCAAGCTTATGAAGCAATGGCTGTGAACGATTCTTATATATTTTTCAAAATTTCGAGCGGTGAATATGTGATTGGTGCACAAGGCGTGCCGCTAATGCCCGAGCACTCTCTTGCTGTTGACAGCGATGTTATGCCATATGGTTTGCCGGTGTGGGTTGAAACTTCTTTCAAAAAAAGTGGTGCGAAAGAAAAATATAATCAGCTATTGATTGCGCAAGATACTGGCTCGGCGATCAAGGGCGTGGTGCGTGGTGATATATTTTTTGGTCATGGCAAAGATGCAGAGAGCAAGGCTTCTGCGATGGCGTCTGCGGGGCAATATTATGTTTTGCTGCCAAACAATGTGGTGGATAAAATTAAATAGCAACAACGCGTAAATAGAATATGTCTCGCCCCAAAATATCGCTGAATCTCAATCCTCTTAATGTGCTGAGGGATGAAATAGAGTTTGCCGAGGAAGATCTTGAGTCAAAGCTGGAGGGCGCAAATGACATTGATGTGGTTACAAAAAAAGCGCAACAAAAAACAGTGGATTTTAATACCTCACTAGAACTATCTTCGCAAATATATAGCAAAAATCCAGAATTAAAACGACGCTCTTATTTAGAGATTTTGTTAATATTGCAAAATCACTATCAAGATTTGGAAAAAATAAAAACAGCTCAAGAGCTTGAAGCTGTAAGCAAAGCAGCTCTTGTCTGCACCAACAATCCAAGGCAATTATTAAAAATTGGACAATCTTTGCCACTTGCAATACAACCAATTTTTTTTCGCCAAACGCTGCCGACAATTGATGATGAAATTAAAAATCATCAACAAAAATTAGAGGTCGCGCAGCAAGAAATGGAAAGCCTTCGCGAACAATTTTTAGCTTTAGAAGAATCTGAAAAAAGTGGCAATCCTTTGGCTGGAAAATTTGATGCACAAGAATTTGAAGTTGCAAAAATCGAAGCTCTTTTAAAGCAAATTACAGAAACTCGAAAAGAGATTAATGATCTGGCTATGAGACTTGAATTTCAAAGCCGCCGAGGCCTTTCAAATTTATTCTCAACAATTGATAATTTTCAAAGACAAATCATTTGCACTTCAAAAGAATCAGATCACAAAGAATCCGAATATACTGCAAAAAGAAATCGACTTGATGACGAGGCGGGGCCTGCAGAATCTAGTGCGAAAAGCGAAAAAGACGTTGTTGATGCTAGCAACCCAAGAATTAAATTTGATTTATTTTTGGCGGAGACTGCAAAATATGTAGTTTGGCTTGTTGATGGATTGCAAGAAAATGACCAAGAAAAATTTATCGCAAGCGCCTTATATCATATCGCGGTAAAGATTGGCGCAATTGATGTTTCGCCGATTTCTACTGCAGATAAAAAATTATTTATTGATAATTTTATAAAAAATATCACGACCAGCTCTGACTTTAAATTTGAAGAATTGGTAGAAAAATATAACCATGATCAAATTGCAGATTTTCAAAGAATTGGCTTAATTGCATCAACCGAAAAAAGCGCCTTGGCGACGATTCCAGAAGATTTGGAAGCGCCAGCCGCCTCACTTTCCGCATCAGTCGCGGCACTTGGTTCAAGATCAAGATTTGGCAGTGCCAGCAGCGATCTTGCAACTTATATTCCTGAAATTGAAGATCTTGTAGAAAGAATTGCTGGCGGCGAAAAAAGCGATTCAGCTGCGAATGACACTTTTCGAAGTGGCGCAGGCAGCGCGCAATCAAGCGACAGTTCTGCGCCGCCAAGCCCCAGACAATTTGCAGCAAATTCCGGATCCAAGAAACTCACAGCCGAGCAACTCAAAAAACATCAACAGCAATCCAGCGCCCATTCTCAATCCTAAAACCACCACTAGCTATAAAATTTCAAAAAATTTTCATGCGCCTCTTGCAAATTTTGCGGCAGTTTTTTTAATTTATATTGCGCCTCAAACGCATTGCCATAAATTTTTTGCTCTTGCTGCGGAGCCTTGTTTTGAAAGATCGCATCGGCTATCTCATCAAGCAAAAACTTCAAAGACAAATGTGGCTGCGCATTTGCTGATGGCACGCGAAACTCAATGCGACAATCATTTTGCTGCGCTGATTTTTGCGCTGATTTTTTTGCCGGCACACGAATCGCCGTGGTGCGGTTATCATCGCCAAAGCTGATATTTGTTGGCGCACAATATTTTCCTTTTTTGTGCAAATTCTCATTATTTTTTTGATCAAAACGCAAATAATCTTTTTCATCTGGCGCAAAAAAAATCATCGCTTTCTGGGTCGAATCAAGCATTCCGGCGATCGTCGCTAAGAATAAATTATTTTTTTCGTTGAACAAATTTTGATCATTTTCGACATCATGCAGCGAAAAATTAAATTGCATCGCACAGCCGCAATCATCTACAAATGGCTGCGCCGCAAAGCATGCAACAAGATTATTTTGCGCAGCAATTTCACCTGCAACAATTTTAAAATTTTCAATTTCGTCACACAATTTTAACAAATCTGCGCCGTGAGCAAACTTGGCCTCAAGCTGCGCCGCGCCCTGCTCTGTCTCAATTTTATAAATTAAATTATTTTGTGGATTAGAAAAAATTTTCTGCAATTCTGCGAGGTAATTTTCTAGTTGGTTTTGATTTGGTATGCACGGTTGATTTGCTGCGAAGCCTTGATTTTGCTGGTCTGCAGCCAGCACATAAAATTCAAGCTCCACCCCAACTTTTGCAAGTGTGGAAGTGGAGCTTGAAAAATTTAGAATTGATTTTTGCAGCAAATCTTTTTTTGCCGCATAAAGATTATAGATTGTCTTTGATCCATTCATGCAAGGCGCTCTTTGGCAATGAACCGATTTTTGTATCAAGCAATTTTCCGTCTTTAAAAATCATCAAAGTTGGAATGCTGCGCACGCCAAATTTTGAAGGCATTTCAGGATTTTCGTCGATGTTGCATTTGAAAACTGCGAGCTTTCCTTCGGTTTCTTTGGCGATTTCGTCAACGATTGGGGCCAATTGGCGGCAAGGCCCGCACCATGGTGCCCAGAAGTCAACTAATACAGGTGTTGATGATTGCAACACTTCTGCTGCAAAATTTTGATCTGTTGTTTCTTTTGTCATGTTTATAAAAATTAATTTTGTAAAGAGTTTCATTGCGGATTTTACAGGAATGAATAACAAAACTCAACTTACTATTTTTTTTACGGGCGTGTATCAGTTTGAATGATTAGGCATGGGGATGGTACTTCGCCCCTCAGACAGTGGCGCGCCAAAACTCGGTTCGAAATACCATCCCCATGCCTAAT
>CAYPUN010000131.1:0-4222 GCA_964413985.1 uncultured Rickettsia sp.
TAGTCAACCCTAAGTCAAATTTATAACACACACATTTGTCAGATATAAATGACAATTCACGATACTCTAAAATCGATTATAACCATGGATTACAAAATCTCAGCAAAAAACATAAATTTATTTTATGGCGCGAAACAGGCTTTGTTTGACGTGAATCTTGATTTTAAAAAAAGCAGCGTCACAGCGTTGATCGGCCCATCTGGCTGCGGCAAATCGTCATTTTTGCGCTGCATCAATCGCATGAATGACACAATTCCGGCCTGCAAAATTGAAGGCGAAATTATCATTGATGGGCAAAATATTTATGACGAGAACCTAGATCTGGTGCTGCTTCGTGGCCGCGTTGGCATGGTGTTTCAAAAACCAAATCCGTTTCCAAAAACAATTTATGACAACGTGGCTTATGGCCCGCGCATCCACGGCCTCTTTGCCAACAAGGCGCAGCTTGATGAAATTGTGGTGAAAAGTTTAACCAAAGCTGGGCTTTGGAACGAGGTGAAAGATCGTCTGCACGACCAAGCAGGAGGCCTTTCGGGCGGCCAACAACAACGCCTTTGCATTGCGCGCACAATTGCCATTGAGCCAGAAGTTATATTGATGGACGAACCATGCTCAGCCCTAGACCCAATTGCCACGGCAAAGATTGAAGAATTGATTGACGATCTAAAAGATAATTTTACAATTGTTATCGTAACCCACTCGATGCAGCAAGCGGCGCGGGTTTCGGACATGACGGCTTTTTTTAATATGGGCAAAATTGTTGAATATGACACCACCGACAAAATTTTTACAAACCCCGCGAATCAACAGACACAAGACTATATCACTGGTCGCTTTGGTTAATTTTGGCAAATTATCCTTTTGCAACAAGTGATATAGTTCTTGGGTGCGACTGAGCCACGCTTGGAGCGCCCAAGAATTATATCGCTTGTTGCAAAGGGATAATTCCTAATTTTTTTATTTGAAAATGAAAATTGCAGTTATTGGAACGGGATATGTGGGATTGGTTTCGGCGATTTGCTTTGCCAAGTTGGGCCATGATGTTGTTGGTGTTGACAAAGATGCCGGCAAAATTTCGGCGCTCAAAAAAAACATAATTCCAATTTTTGAACCCGGTTTGGAAGAAATGCTTTTGTCAGTTATAAATGACAAAAAAATTTCGTTCACAACTGATTTGAGCCAAGCGCTGCAAGGTGCTAAGGCAGTGTTTATTGCAGTTGGCACACCTCAAGATGAAGATGGTAGCGCCGATTTATCTTATGTGATGGCGGCGGCAAAAGAGATCGCGCAAAATGCGCAAGATGATAAGGTGATTGTCACCAAATCGACTGTGCCAGTTGGCACGGGAGCACAAATTGATGCGTTGCTAAAATCCACAAATTCGAAGGTGAAATTTTTTGTAGCGTCAAATCCAGAATTTTTGCGCGAAGGAAATGCTATTGAAGATTTTATGCAGCCAGACCGCATCGTTATTGGCACCAAAGATGATGAGGCAAAAAAAGTTTTGACAGAAATTTATCAAAAATTTGCGCTTGAAAAAATTGTCAACACCGACATCACTACAGCCGAGCTGATCAAATATGCTTCCAATTCTTTTTTGGCAACAAAAATTTCGTTCATAAACGAAATGGCCGATTTGTGCGAGCAAACTGGCGGCGACATCAAGGGCCTTGCAAACGCTGTTGGGCTTGATTCGCGCATTGGTGGAAAATTTTTAAATCCCGGACCGGGATTTGGCGGATCGTGCTTTCCAAAAGACATTATGGCAATTGTCAATGTGGCGCACAAGCATGATGTAGAATTGTCGCTAATCAACTCTGTGATAGCTTCAAACAAGATTCGTCAAGAGCGCATGGTGCACAAAATTGTTGATGCGCTTGGCGGCGAAGTTGCGGGCAAAAAAATTGCAATTTTGGGCTTGGCTTTCAAGGCCAACACTGATGATATACGCTATAGCCCAGCGATTTCTATCGCGCAAAAATTGAGCAAAAAAGGTGCGCTGCTCAAACTTTCTGACATTGAAGCGATTGAAAATTCAAAGCGCGAATTTGGCGCAAATGACAAAGTTGAATTTTTTGCAGATGCCTATGAAGCCACAAAAGACGCGGATGCAATTGTGATTGCAACTGAGTGGAAACAATATGGCGCACTTGATTTTGACAAAATAAAACAGCTCACAAAATCGCGAATTGTTGTTGATTTGCGCAACATGTTTGACGCTGCAAAGATGCGCCAAATGGGCTTTAACTATATTTATATTGGTGGAAAAAAACATGATTAATCGAAATATTTCTGTTCATTTGCAAGATTTTCCTGACGTGTCATTTTTGAATGACAATCAAGATTTGGTGGCCGACATGGATCTTGTTCGCGCTATATGCAGCACGGCTTTGTCAATTCGCGACAACAAAAATTTGCGCGTGCGTTTGCCGCTAAACGAGCTGAAAGTTATTGGTAAAAATGCGGCGCGCATCTTGCCTTTCAAGGAAATTATTGCTGAAGAGGTGAATGTAAAAAATGTTGTGATTGAAGAAAATATCGACAATTTTGCTGAGCTGAAATTGCAAATTAATTTCAAGAAAATTGGCGTAAAATATGGCTCGAAAGTCAAGGAAATCATGGCTTGCGTCAAAAATGGCGAGTGGCGAAAAATTGGCGAAAAAGCAATCAGCATTGCTGGCTTAGAATTGCAAGAAGACGAGTTTGAATTGAAGCTTACAACCAAAAATAACGACGACAAAAAATTTGTTGTCGCGCCGCTTGCAACCAATGATTGCCTTGTTTCGCTTGATGTTGAAGTGACGCAAAACTTGCTTGAAGAAGGTGTGGCGCGCGATGTTGTGCGGGCAATTCAACAAAACCGCAAAACCGCTAATTTCAACGTGTCGGATCGTATTTCAATTGTGATTTTTTCGTCAAATAAAATGATTTTGCAAGTGGTACAAAATTTTTCGAATTATATCAAAGAGCAGGTTTTAGCTACAAGCATAGTGGTTGAATATGATGTGGCCAATGTTGAAAAATTGCAGCAAAATTTGTTTAGCAACAAAATTGACGATGGCGAATTGACCATGGCAATTGCTGTGATTTAAGGTTGGGATATAATTCCAAATGCGTTGCGATTTGTTTTTCTTGAGGTGTAATTAAAAAATAAGTTAGGGCCCAAACGGTAATTTAACTCTATTGACTTAATCAATATTTTATTTACAATTCACCTCCTTTTTGGCACAGTAGCTCAGTCGGTAGAGCAGCGGGATCATAATCCGCGTGTCGGGGGTTCGATTCCCTCCTGTGCTACCAAACTTCCTCAAATTGCAACAATCAAGTCGCAACCAAGAGCCGCAACCAAGCTGCATCCCCGACCAAGCTACAAAACCAAAGCCACAAAATAAAGCCGCAAATTTTAAGCCGCGATATTATCAAACAAAACTGTCGACAAATATCTTTCGCCGCAAGAAGGCAACATAAAAACAATAATTTTGCCAGCATTTTCTGGGCGATTTGCAACTTGAAAAGCCACGTGTGCAGCGGCTCCAGACGATATTCCGCCCAAAATTCCTTCTTGCAAAGCAAGCTGGCGCGCGGTGTTTATGGCATCGTCATTTGAAACTGTGATAACTTCGTCAATCAAGCTGCGATCAAGAATTGCGGGCACAAAGCCGGCGCCGATTCCTTGAATTTTGTGCGGACCAGCTTGACCGCCTGATAACACTGGGCTGGCAGTGGGTTCAACTGCAATCGCTTTGAAGTTTGGATTGCGTTTTTTGAGCGCCGAAGCAACGCCCGTGATGGTTCCGCCAGTTCCAACGCCCGCAATCAAAATGTCAATTTTGCCGTCAGTGTCGCGCCAAAGCTCTTCGGCCGTGGTTTTTTGATGAATTTCAACATTGGCTTTGTTGGCAAATTGTTGCAAAATAAACGAATCTTTAATTTGGGCGTTGAGCTCTTGCGCCTTTTCAATTGCGCCTTTCATGCCTTTTGCGCCTTCGGTCAAAACCAATTCTGCGCCATAAGCTTTGAGCAATTTGCGGCGCTCAATTGACATTGTTTCTGGCATTGTCAAAATCAATTTATAGCCCTTGATTGCTGAAACAAAAGCCAGCGCGATGCCTGTGTTTCCTGATGTTGGCTCGATCAACGTTGTTTTGCCAGCGGTTATCAGACCTTGCTTTTCAGCCTCCAAAACCATATTCGCGCCAATGCGATCTTTCACCGAATTTGC
>CAYPUN010000132.1:0-4213 GCA_964413985.1 uncultured Rickettsia sp.
TTTTTAAGTTGTGACAAGCCTGATTGTGGATGGTTACACCCGTGCCAGTGTTGATCACGCCAACAATTGCATCACCCGGAATTGGATTGCAGCAACCAGCATAATGCAGCGCCATTCCTGCAACCACGCCATCAATCAACAAAGAATCATCATGTTTTTTTGCAGCACTGACAGGCTTCAAAGCCGCGCTGGCTTTGTCTTCATCTTGATATTTTGGATATAGCTTTGTTAAAATATCTTGCCGCGTCACCACGCCTTCAGCCACGCGCACATAGAGATCATCAACAGTTTTGACATTAAAATCTGCCACATATTTTGACAACAATTTGTCGTTCAATTCCAAACTTTTTGCCGCAAAAAATTTCTGCAAAATGCCCTTCCCTAGCGCTTTGTGCTCATCAAATTTTTCGTCGCGAACAAAATGCTTGATCGCTGATTTTGCTTTTGGCGTCACCACAAATTGCAGCCAATTTGGCGAAGGCTTGCCATTTTTGGCGGTGATAATTTCAACCTGATCACCGTTTTCAAGCTTCTGCCGCAAGGGCGAAATGACGCTGTTGATTTTTACACCAACGCAGCTATTGCCAATTTCAGAATGCACCGCATAAGCAAAATCAATCGCCGTGGCACCAAGTGGCAAGTTGAAAATGTCGCCATTTCGCGTGAAGCAAAAAACCTTGTCTTTGTGCATCTGCAATTTGTTTTGCTCAAGCACTTCACTTGGACGATCTGCCGTTTCAAAAAGCGAGATCAAGTCGCGAATCCATTGATATTGCACGCTTTCTTCTTTTGTTTTTTGCAGATTTTTTTTCGATCTGGTTTTTATGTTGTCCTTATAAACCCAGTGCGCCGCAAGCCCCAGCTCGGCTTCTTCGTGCATTTTTTTGTCACGAATTTGCAGTTCAATTTTTTTGTTAAACGGCCCCAAAATGGCCAAATGCAAGGATCTATAGCCATTTTCTTTTGGCGTGCTGATATAATCAAGAAACGTTCCCGGAATCATGTTGTAGCTTGAATTCATCACACCAAGCACGCGATAACATTCTGTGATGTTGCCAACAACAATGCGAAACGCCATGATGTCGTGCAGATGATGAAAACCGATATTGCGAATTTTCATCTTGTTCCAAATTGAATAAGGCGTTTTTTCGCGGCCAGAAATTGTGAATTTTATTTTCTCGGCCTTCAATTTTTCGCTTAAAATTGCGGTGATTTTTTCGATGTAATCTTTTTTTTCTTCGCGAATTTCGTTGAGCCTTTCGATGATAAAATGGCGCGTTTCGGGATCGATTATTTCAAACGACAATTCTTGCAGCTCATCTTTGATTTTGTTGAGCCCAATCCTTGCTGCCAAAGGTGCGAAGATCTCTAGACTTTCTTTTGCTTTCTTGATTTTTTTCTCTTTTGACGGCACATAAAATATTGTGCGCATATTGTGCAAGCGGTCTGCCAGCTTGATGAGCAACACGCGAATATCTTGCGACATGGCAATTGTGAGCTTGCGAAAATTCTCGGCAACGCGCTCAGAGCTTGTCATCGACTCGATTTTTTTTAGCTTGGTGACGCCGTCAACCAAAGCCGCCACTTGCTCGCCAAAGTTTTTTTCAATTTCTTCAACAGTGATTTCGGTGTCTTCGACAAGGTCGTGAAAAAGCGCAGCAATGATTGAGGCTTCGTCTAATTTGAGTTCAGTAAGAATTTCGGCAACGGCCAGAGGGTGCGAGAAATATGGGTCGCCCGAGTGACGCTTTTGATTGCCATGTCCAGATTTTGCAAAGATATAAGCTTTTTGAATTAGGGATTCATTGGCTTTTGGGTTGTAAGATTTGATTTTTGCGACTAATTCTGTGGCTGAAATCATTTGAATTGTGCCATTTGAGGATGCTTAAAGGCGCGAGATGCTTGGCGACTTTGCGCAAGCGAGCTTATAAAGGCCGCTTGCGCAATTGAAGAATATTAATCGTCAACTTGCAAATTTTCTGTAACGAATGTTGCTTCTTTCAACATTTGACCTTGAACTTCTTCAACAATTTCAGCATGATGAGCAGCGTCAATTTTTGGCGCGTCAACTGTTGAGC
This sequence comes from uncultured Rickettsia sp., assembly GCA_964413985.1. Lineage (GTDB taxonomy): Bacteria > Pseudomonadota > Alphaproteobacteria > Rickettsiales > UBA1997 > CAMCFD01. The sequence goes on from CAYPUN010000132.1 coordinate 2,079, forward strand.
CTGTAGAGATTGAGGTTAGAATATTTTTTTTGATTGCTTCAACGTCAAGCATGTTTTCGCCAATTTCGCGAAGCGCGATCACTGCTGGCTTTTCTTTGCGGTCAAGCTCGGTTGCAGAGCCAGACAAAATTCTTTTTGCACGATTGCTTGCAACTAAGCAAAGCTCGAAGCGATTGGGAACGATGGTTACGCAATCTTCAACTGTAATTCTTGCCATATTTGATTTATTTGTTAATATCAAAGGATCGAAGGCGCTATTTTAACTTCAAACTGTTTAATAATCAATATTTTTCATGGGCAACAATATTATAATTCATAAAGAAGCTGATTTTGTCAAGATGCGCGCGGCTGGAAGGCTTGCGGCAGAGATTTTAGATTTTATCACGCCGCACGTAAAAATTGGCGTTGCAACTGATTTTTTGGACGAATTGTGCCACAAAAAAATTCTTGAACATGGCGCTATACCCGCGCCACTTGGCTATCGCGGCTATCCAAAATCGATTTGCACTTCGGTGAATCACGTTGTTTGTCATGGCATTCCAAACGAAAAACTGTTGAAAAATGGCGATATTGTAAACATCGATGTGACCGTGATTTTAGACGGCTGGCACGGTGACACTAGTCGCATGTTTTATGTGGGCGAGCCTTCGGTGAAGGCAAAAAGATTGTGTCAGGTGACTTATGAGGCGATGCTGCTTGGCATTGAGCAAGTCAAGCCCGGAGCGCATTTGGGGGATATTGGCCATGCGATTCAAACTTATGCGGAGAAAAATGGTTTTTCGGTGGTGCGCGATTATTGCGGCCATGGCATTGGGCGCACTTTTCACACTGATCCAAATGTGGTGCATTATGGGCGCAAAGGCTCTGGTGCTGAGTTGAAAGAGGGTATGTTTTTTACAATTGAGCCGATGATAAATGTTGGTGGTTATGAAACTTTGCTCAGCAAACATGATGGCTGGACGGTGACAACCCGCGACAAGTCTTTGTCGGCGCAGTTTGAGCATACTGTTGGGGTGACGAAAGATGGGGTGGAAATTTTTACGAAATCGCCAGCGGGGCTGGATTTTGTTGGGTTTGGGAAGTGAGATGTTGCGGGAGGCTTTGTGAGGAGTGGTTCTAGAGATTATAGTTTTAGCATTTTCTTGACTATTTTCGCAAAGTGTCTAGAATTTTTCCTACAAAGATTTGCCTGATTTTTTGTTTTGCCTGATTTTTAATTTTAAAAACACCAAGAATAAACCCAGATTTATGTCGATTTGCAACCTCCCCTCGCCTTTTATTTTCAACTGCTGGCTTCTTTTGTTTGCGCTAAATTTATTTTCATGCAGCAGCAATTCTTTAAATCAAATTTCTGAGAAAAAAATAAAAAATGAAATTACGGGTGAAGTTGAAGAATATCGCGTGATTAAAATTTCGGAGGATGTGGAGAATGATTATTTTTTGGAGGTTAGGATTCCTGATGGTTATAAACAAGTATCTTGGGAAAGGCTTGGTATAGGCGGCGATGCAACTCTAAGTGAATTTATTCCACAAGATCATTTTGAACATCGCAATATTTCTAACTTTAGAATATCTAAGGAATTTAACTCGGATAAATCGCTTGAAAAATATGTTTTGTTTAGAAAGCGCTATATTGAGCTTGCTTTTAAGGTTCGCAGAAGTTTTGTTAAATATGAAAATTTTAATAATCGCGATCGATTTTCTGATGTATTGAAATCAGCAACTATAATTCAAGAAACTGATTGTTCTAATAAAACTCATACGATTTGCCTGCCAAATGAAAGAGAGATTAATATAATTAAAGTTTATAGAGGTAAAACTAATTTTTGGACGATTGAGTTTACAGGGGTGATTGAGGGTTATCTTTTGGAGGCGCAACGGGATAAGGTTGTTGCGCAATATGAAAATACTGTGGAAGATTGTTGTAAAATTTCTAGGATTAGGAAATTGGAAAATGAGTCGCAAAATTAACCTTATAAACTTTATGGCAATTACAAATTATGATGATTTTATTAATTATTTGGACGCTAGAAATTATGGGGGGCATGGCATAATTTCTAAAGTTAGTTATATAATTTTATTGACAATTTTACGAAAAAAATTATCGTTATATAGGTTGATAAAAACACTACAAA
>CAYPUN010000133.1:0-4205 GCA_964413985.1 uncultured Rickettsia sp.
AGCTGTTGATGAGGCTTTGAAATTGGGCGCAGAAATTCCTGCAATTGCACAGCCGCAAGATTATTTAAAATTTGCTGAAGCTGAAATTAAACAGCTTCCTTATGTTGATGAAAGAGGCAATGTGGTTGAGTCGCATTATAGCAATTTAGGTTCTTTGTTGGTTGGTTTGGCCATTGAAAATGCTTACAATAAAAAACATCCAAATGATCTATTATCCCATGATAAAATTTTAGAAAAATATGTTTTGGCGCCAGCGCAAGTTGAAAATTTTTCAGCAAACAAACCAGAAAATGCTGCCGCCAATTCGCGCGATCTTGTTGCGCCTCATATTGCTGGAAGTCCAGCTGGCGGCTATTGGGTGGATGGCAACTCTTTAAGCAATTTTGGTCAGTGGCTTTGCGGACAATGGAAGGATGGAGAATTTCAAAGACTCACAAAAGAATACGGCCAAGAATTTTATGATCCAAAAGCTGGCACGCTTGCTCATGGTGGGTCGATAGAATCTTCTTGTGCATATTTGACGGCCTTTGTTGAAAAGGGAATTGTTTATGCGGGAGTTTCAAATCAGCCCATTAACACTCATGCTATTGGCGCGGCGATAGAAACTCAGGTGCAGTCGCATTATGAAGAGCTTGCAAATAGTCGTGTGGCTCAGATGGGCAATTTAAATGCTGTGGATGCAGCAAGAAATTTTAAAGATAATCCTGAAATTATTAAGCGTTACACCGTTTTTGATCCGCAAAATGTTTATCGCTCGGCCAAAGAAGTGCTTGAATTGCATGATGTCACGGGTGTTGATATTATGCCAAGAGGCAATGCTATAAACCCAAATGATATTATTGGAGTTGGGTTAATTTGTTTTAGGCCAGAAAGAATTGCCAAGCAGCTAACCATCGCATCTGTAAACATGCGGGCAAAAATAGATGAGGCGAGTTTCCCAAAAATTGTTGATGATGTTTTTGATAATTATGTTGCAAAAGAAATGGAAAGTGTTGTGCCGCAAGTGAATCAAATGCGTGCCAAGATAGAAAAAAATGTTGCTGAGGCTTTGCGGGCCTTGCAATCAAATCCTGAAATTGACGTTGAGGGCAATGAGGTTCTTGCAAAAACAAAAGAAGCTAGAGACAAAATAAGGCAACATGTTGAGGGTAAAATTCCTTCAATAAGTGAGGAATCTATCAATGATGCTGCGGCCAAATATGCCACTGATCTGATTTATAACGGATCGCCAGAAATATTTAAACTTGTGGAAGATGCTGTTGAAAAAGGGATGGAGCGGGCTGCAAAAGAAGGAAGATATGAGTTGTTATCTGTGCGTCAAAACAATCAAAGAGTTGCAATAGCGGTTGCTGGCGGCCCTGCTTCAGGAAAAACTCAGGCAACTGAAATGGCGCTGCAATCATTAGGTGGTCCAAAAGATGTGATGGCATTTTCTACTGACCAACTTCGAACATTGGTTTCTGCAGGAGAAACTGGCGGCCCTGCATTTACAGATCTGGAGGCCAATCTTGTTTTTAGGCAAATAATTGGCAAGATGGATAGGGCAATAAAAGCTGATGTCGCTCCAACAATTTTATCCGAAGGAACAAGTCTAAATCCTGGTGCTATCAACCATTTTTTAACTGGAGGCGCTGAAGTTCATGCTTCTTTAATATCTGTTCCAGCAGAAGTGGCTTTGAAGCGGGCTGGCACAAGAGCGGCTTCAGATAAGGCTGCCGATCAAGGAAGATCTTATTCTGATGAATATTTATTGGGATTGCACAAGCAAGATGGGGCTGTGTTGCCAAATATTGTCAACCAACTTCAAGGTAAAAATGTTCGGCTTTCGATATTTGACAACAATGTTGAGCGCGGACAAAGCCCCGAATTGATTGGGCGAATAAATCTTCAAACTATGGAGATGGAAATTTATAATGTGCAAAAATTAGCGGAGCTGGAGCAAAAAGGAAAAATTGATCCTGCGCAAAGCAAAGATCAGGGGATATATTCAGCAGACGATAAGCTTCCAGAAAATAATATTTCTTTTTTGACTGAAGCTCTCAAAAAATTTAGCGTAACTTTTAAAGATGGCGAAAAGGGCGAAGAATATGCCACTTCAAAACCAGGTGAAAAACTGACGATCACTAACCAAGCTTTGTTTGCTTCAAAGCAAGAAAATCCGTATGAAAGAGCTTTGACTTCTCCATTTTTAGAGGAGGCGAGGGGTCAAAAAACTTTTGTTGAGAGACTTGGGTTGCAAGATCGCGCGCCAAGCAAAACCGCTTCAATAACTTTGTTGGTTGGCACTTCAACTGCTGGCAAATCAACCATCATAAAAAAAATTGAAGAAGAAAATAAAAAACTTCCTCCAGAACAAAGAATGGCTTGGCACTTTGATGGACAAGACTTGGCAGATATTAGAATTGCTAAAAAAATGGATCAAGTTTTTCTTGATCTCTTAAAAGAAGATGCAAGATTTGCAATAATTCAATCATCATTTTCATCGCCAAATGAAATTGAAAAACTAAGAAATGCAATTTTTAGAGGCTCATTAACACAAGGAGAAAATAAATTATCTTTGCAAGATGCATCAGATTATAAGCAAAATGTTGAAAATTTTATCGCTAAAACTGGTGGAATTTATAGTCGTGAAATTCTTGATAATTTGCATTCTTTGGTTTTGGGAAAAAGACAAGAAATAATGCAAGAAATGCAAAATGTTTGGGAGACTGAAATTGTTGATGTGAATGAATTTGTTTTTAAAGAGGCGATTGAAGCCTCTAGGCAAGGAAGGCCAAGTGTTTTAGACCTAGTTCCAACTGATGACAACATCTTCGAAAAATTTGAAGAATTTTTGGCAAGAGAGAACTTTTCTTGCCCGGTGCAAGTTGTTATTGTGCATGTTGCGCCAAAAGAATTAAAAGGCAGAATGCGTGAAAGAAATAGCAATGCTTTGCAAGAAGGCGCAGACCCTACTGATGTGCGTGACACAACTTCTCCTTTTGAGCAATATGGTAAAATTTTTGCAAAAGCCGAAGCTGGAAGTCGTGTTGTGGCAAAAGTTGCTAGATCTGATTTTGAAACCGCCTTTAGTGAATTTGGTAAAAATCGAGTTGAACAAGATGGGGTGGTCTTAACAACTTTAGACCAAGCACAAAAATTAATGGATAGAATGGGTTTTGAGGATAACGATTTGCTTGAAGTTGCTGTTAAGGGCAATGTTGGCGCGGTTTATCAACATGACTCTGTCGCTGCCACAGAAAAAATTGCTAAAAAAATTATGGCCGATGCCACTGATAAATCATTCACTCCAAAACAGCCGCACCCAGTTGCAAAAGGCTTTAAAGAATTGTTGCAAGATAAGATGGCGGAAAGTGGAGATGGAAAAAGTTTCGTTGAAAGGCTGAATTTAAAAGCGGTGGCGCGTGAATCACAAAGTCTTTTAAAAGAACTAAGCGAGAACAGGCCAAAAGCAGGGCATGTGGCAAGGATGGTGAAACAGCTTGAACAAAGAACACAAGATAATGGAAGGGTTGAATAGAGTAAAATTGTCGCCGCTACACCCAAAAAGAATAAACAAACAATTTTCTTGATTCGCACAATTCAAACCACTTAAATATCTGTCCGTGAATATTTTTTGTCAAAAAAATTTTCTAACTATTCAAACAATTTATAATTATTAAAACGATATATGAAAAAAATATTATTCTCTATAATCGGCTTAGTTGCTGTGGTTCTATTGATTGCAGCTGTTATGCCAAAAAATTTCAAAATTGAAAAAGAAATCACTATCAACAAACCTAGATCAGAAGTTTTTAGCTATTTGAAAGATATCAAAAATGATGTAAACTGGAACCCGTGGATGAAAAAAGACGCGAACATGAAAGTTGAATATAAGGGCAAAGAAGGCGAAGTTGGCTTTGTTCAATCATGGTCATCAGAAAACAAAGAAGTTGGTGTTGGTGAAGCAGAAATTGTTGGCATCACTGATGATTCAAAAATTGACATGGTGTTGCGCTTCAAAGAGCCAATGCAAGCAATCAACCAAGCATCTTTCACAACTGAATCAGTTGGTGGCGGCGATCAAACTCGCGTGATTTGGACAATGACTGGAAGAACAAACTTTCCTTTCAACCTTGTTTGCTTCTTTATGCAAAAACAAGTTAACCAAGAATTTATCAATGGTTTGAACAATTTGAAAGAAATTGTAGAGAAAAAATAGTTTT
>CAYPUN010000134.1:0-4143 GCA_964413985.1 uncultured Rickettsia sp.
CGCAAAATGTTAAGCGCCAAACCGCCCCTACGCGTTGTTGCCTTGGGACGAGTTTTTCGCCGCGATTCCGATCAAACTCACACGCCAATGTTTCACCAAATTGAAGGATTTATTGTTGACGAAACCACGAATATGGCGCATTTGAAGTGGGTGCTCGAAGAATTTCTGCGCCAATTTTTTGAAGTAAAAAATGTTGAACTTCGCTTTCGACCAAGCTTCTTTCCTTTCACCGAGCCATCTGCCGAAGTTGACATTGGCTACAAAATCGATCAAGGCCGCATCAAAATTGGCTCAAACGAAAAATTCATGGAAATTCTTGGCTGCGGCATGATCCATCCAAATGTGCTAAAAAATTGCGAAATTGACACGCAAAAATTTCAAGGATTCGCCTTCGGCATAGGTGTAGAGCGCCTTGCGATGTTAAAATATGGCATCACCGATTTGCGCATGTTTTTTGAAAATGACGCGCGCTTCCTAGAGCATTATGGGTTTAAAGCGTTTGAGTTTTAACACTTGCATTTTAAAAACAATTCTTCTAGAATTTTGCACCCTATTTTAATTTGGTATTGATAATTATATGAAAAGAACTTGGCAGCCAAGCAAATTGGTTAGAAAAAAGAGACATGGTTTTAGATCTAGAATGGCAACAGTTGGTGGACGCAAAGTGCTTGCGAGACGCCGTGCTAAAGGCCGCGCAGTTTTGTCTGCTTAAAAATTTCGGTGCTTATTTTGCTCTAAAGCTTGGCCATAATTTGGCTCAAGCCCAAGCAAAATGAGCGTAAAAAAATCACCATCTCCCTCAAACTTTTTCAAAAAAGTTGAAAATTCTCGGCATAAAAACATCTGCTCAATTTAAAAAAATCAGCAAAGACGGTAAAAAATTTCACGCTAAAAGCCTTTTGGTTCTTGCTTCGCCAACCATTACACAATATTTACAAAATAAAGATCTTGGACAAAATGCCGCAGATTTTGTGCGCGTTGGCTTCACTGTCAGCAAAATTGTTGGCAATGCAGTTGCTCGAAATTATGCCAAACGAAAATTGCGCGAAGCAGCTCGGGCATTGCTTTTGGAGCATGGGAAAAATCATCATGATTATGTGGTTATTGCCAAAAAAGAAATTGCCAATGCAACTTATGAAGAAATTTTGCGCGATTTGAAATTTTGCTTGAAGCGCCTTTAACAAAACTCACCAACCACAAATTTTATTTGAGCACTTGAAACTCATTATTTTGCCCTTTTCCAAAAGCAATTCTGGCAATAACTCGCGTGATTGTGCCCTTTGCAACAACGGGCTGCTCAAACGGATCTTGATTTGAAGGCAGACCCCCAGCCTCACCAACAAAACCATGATCTTCATAACGCGAATGCAAAACATTGTCACGCAAATCTTGCGGACCATCGCCAGCATTTCTCATCAACACTTTTGTGTCCTCATTGATAACAAATGTTGGCAATCTGTCATAATACATCAAAATTCCATGCACCATTCTAACACGACTCATCAGCTCTTTAAAATCGATGTTATTTGGATTTTGAATGGGCTCAACAAGATCTCTAACATCCATTGGCAAGCTGTCGAATATAAATGAACCACCTTGAATTATTGCAAATGGTTCCCTTTTTACAAAATATTCATCCTCCGGCTGCGAAGGTCTCATAAAGAAATTTTCTTGCTGTAAAAATTCAATCTCTTCTTTAGAAAAACATTGCAAAATTCTAGAAGATGAAATCACTGAAGTGGCAATTCTTGGGTTTGGATCTGATACTTCGCTACAAAAATAGATTACTTTTGATGCAGCTTCTTTTTCTAAACTCATGTCGATATCAACATGTGGACGCTGCGGTTTCAAGCTTTCTATTTGCTCAAAACCAACCACTTCTCTTGAGCTTGCAAGCGCCGCTGAAAATAAAATGTCAGGAAGAAATTTGTGTGCAAATTTTGCGGCCCCTGCCTCGTCGCGCTCTTGCCCTTCTAACTCAAAATGCTGTGGCTCAAAACTCGCCAACTTCAAATTTTTTTGTCAACTCTTCTAATTCACTATCTTTTATTGCCGCCGCAACTTCTACAACTGCTTTATCAAAGGCTGGCGAAGGAATGGTTACAGGTTGTTGCTTGGCCAATTTTTGCGCTATTTTTGAAACACAGTGGCAAAAATCTTCCGGCATTATTTTAAAAACAACTCTTTGATCGCGCGAGTCTTGAACTTTGGTTAAAACTTGCCCTGGAATTGCCTGACTTTGAGCAGAAAAGTTTCTTAAACAAAAACTACCAGATTTGGAAGTGACGGACAATGCGCCTCGCACCAAAGAAAAAGCGGGTAGAGCCTGTTTAAAACGACCACCAAACATAAATAGTTTTATTTTTTAAACATTTCAAGCATTCTCCAAGTGACAAAAAAGCCGCCAAAAATGTTGATGCTGGCGATAGAAATCGCTAAGAAGCTGACAACTGAAACTAGTGAGAAGGCTTTGGTGGAGCCAAGCGCGATGATTGCGCCAACGATAATCACACCAGAAATTGCATTTGTCACGGCCATAAGCGGCGTGTGCAAGGCTGGAGTGACGCGCCAAACCACGAAATAGCCAACAAAACAGGCCAAAATGAAGATGGTGAAGCCAAAAATAAATGGATCAACACCGCCGCCAAAAGCAGATGTGGCGCTGACTTCGGCCACTTTGTTAACCAACGCTTCAGTGTCGCGATTTAGCTGATCGGAAAGTTCGATAATTTCTTGAATTTTGCTCATTTTTTTAAACTTTGTTTGATTTTCTTATTACATATAAGCTTGATCGATATTTTTTTTGCTGTCAAATGTTTTATCACTGTTGACTTCATGCGATGAATTATTTAAAATCGCCGCTCGTTGTTTTTTGGGACGTAGCCAAGTGGTAAGGCAGCGGGTTTTGATCCCGCCATGCGTAGGTTCGAATCCTTCCGTCCCAACCAATTATAGCTCAGCGAAATCAAACATACGAAACGCGCTCATCCCCGACATCTCCGCCGCCAACTTTTCTATTTGGCATAAAATTTTAAATTAACTTGCCGCCAAAAATTGACGGCAAGTTTGTTGATATTGATTAGAATTTGTAACCCAAAATCACCTTTATAACCTTGCCAACAGAGAGCTGATAGCCATTTACATTTTCATGAATTGGCATTTCATAATCGGCATAAATTTTGAATTTTGTAAAATTCACCTCAATTGCCGGAGCAAAGAAGGCGCGGCTGTAGCCACTGTTTTGTGCGTCAGCATTGGCGCCGCTGTCGCGTGTTTTTTTAGAGGCGATAATTTGTAGTATTGGCGAAACTTTGCTAAAAATTCCAACATTGCCAAAATTATAATAAGAGCCGATCGCGCCGCTAAACTCGCTGCCGGGGGTGTAGTCACGCTTGGTGATAATTGGTTCTTGCCAATTTATTTGCGAAAACCAGCCTAAATTTTGTGTAAATTTTCCTAAGTGATAAGCGCCAAGAATCACGTCAGTTGAGCCTGAGCCGATTTGTGTGTCGCTGTCAAAACCGCTTTGCTTGGTTGCGCCAGTTGGCAATTTTATGCCAAAAGTGAAGCCGGTTGACATATCGTCAAACAGGCCAGAATAGATGGCGCTAAGCTTCACATCGCCAAGCGCGCCATGTTTGGTTTTTGTGGTCATAGCCTCATCCATCATATCTTCGTCGTGATGCTGCATTGTTACAGACCTTGTCACATAAGGCACGCGAGCCATAACACCCCATTTGCGATTGAACATATATTGACCGCCAACCGTAACAATTTGCGTGTCAATTTTTTGCAAATGATTGTCGCTTGCATCGGCCGATTTGGTTTTGTGAAGATTTTTATTTTGCAAAATGCTGTTATATTCTGCAAACAACAAACCGCCTTGCGAGCTTGGAATTAAAGAGCTAGTGCCAATGTCCATCAAAGAATGCCCACAAGCGCACGCAAAAGAATATGATGGAATAGAAGTTGCAACAACGGCTGCGACCGCTAGTTTTTTTAGATTTTTTTTCATTTTATATAAGGGATAATTAATTAATATTTCTTTAACAAAAAATTAATTAATTGCTGGCGGTGCTCGATTTTGAAAGGGCGTGGGATTGGTTGGTGCAAAAATTAAATCACGAAAGAAAAATAAAAAAA
>CAYPUN010000135.1:0-4114 GCA_964413985.1 uncultured Rickettsia sp.
AAAAAGATCAGCGGAGTTTTGTGGCATCAAGTCAAGTCCAGCTTCACTTATTCCAACTCGTGAAAAAGTTTTTTCGATTTCTTTTTCACCGGAAATTGTTTGCTCAAGACTCTGCATTATTTCACCAGTTTTAGAAAGGCTCATGCCATTTTTCGTAACTACCGTGTAAACAGCATCGCCCTCATTTAATTCCGGTAAAAAGTCGGAAGGCATCACCGCCAACAAGCAAAGTGAGAAAATGAAAAAGCCAGCGCAGCAGAAAATTACTAGCCTGACATTTGCTAGAGCCTTGTCTAACAGCTTCTCATAACCCTTGATGATTGTTGCAAAGAAGCGGTGCTTTTCGTGAGTGATTCCCGTGTTAATCAAAAAGTATGACAGGATTGGCATCAGCAAGAATGCCACAAACAAGCTGGCTGTCATGGCAATAATTACATTGATCGCCATTGGCTTGAAGGTTTTTCCTTCAATTCCTGTGAACATCAAAATCGGTAGATAAACCAGAATGATGATGGTGATGCCGATGAAAATTGGCTTCGCAACTTGTGCTGAAAGTTTTGCAATTGAATGTGCTTTTTCTTCTCTGCTTTTATGTATAATTAAATGGCTGACGATGTATTCCACCAACACCACCGAGGAATCAACCAGCAAGCCGAAGTCAATGGCTCCCAAACTCATCAAATTTGCCGAGATGCCGAAAAAATTCATGCAGGCAGAAAGAATCAAAATGCAAAATAGCAGCGATGAAGCCACGATCATGCCGACTTTGAAGTTGCCGAGCAGCAAACATAATACGCCAACGACCAGCAGAATTCCTTCTGCTAGATTTTTCATTACGGTCTTGATGGTGGAATCAATCAGGAATTGGCGATCATAAAGGATTTCGATTTTAGCATTAAGACTTCGCTGATTTAGTTTTGTGATTTCTTCTTTTACCTTGACCAAAACTTCTCTGGCGTTTTCTCCTGATTGCAACATCACCGTTCCAATCACAGCTTCTTTGCCGCCATAAGTTGCAGATCCCAGCCTTTGTGAGTAGTTTGGACTTACCTCAACAATGTGTCTAAGTGGTAGTTCCTTTCCGCTGTAATCGATCTTCACCGGAACATCCATCACATCTTCAAAATTATTGATGTTGGCGAAAGTTCGAACCACTTTTTGCTGACCATCCTGCTCAATATAACCACCGCCAAAATTTTCACCGATGGTTTGAATCTGGGCAATTAATCGCTCCGGCGTCATACCATATTTTGCGATTTTTTCTGGCGTGATATTTAAATGCAGCTCGCGCTCAAAACCACCAATCGTGTCAATTTCCGCAACACCTCTGATCTTTTTTAATTCGCGGGCAAATTGATATTGCTGGATGGTGCGAAGCTCCATTAGGTCGTCTGCGCCGTTTGGATTATAAACGCGATAGATGATGATCTCGCCAATGCCGGTGGTTAAAGGCGCAATCTCTGGAGACATGCCGTTTGGAATTTGATCACGAAGACCAGAGATTCGTTGCAACACCTGATTTCTGGCGAAGTAAATATCAACATCATCACGGAAAATCAGAATAACCTGTGACAGGCCAAATTTGGAAATTGAGCGCATTTCGATCAGCCCTGGAATTCCATAGAGTTCAGCTTCAACCGGATAAGTAACAGACTTTTCGATTTTAGCTGGGTCCATTCCAAAGGTCTTCGTATTCACAATCACCTGCTTGTTGGTGATGTCTGGAATGGCATCAATTTTAACTTTGCTTAAAGAGTAAAATCCGCACAGAGAAATAAGTCCAAATAGAACGAGAACATACCATCTCAACTCGATTATTTTTGTAAAAAATTTATTTATCATTTTTGGCTACAATAGAATTAGGTAAAGTGAAGCTGCCGACTTTCATCATCATCTGTGCGTAAGAAGCGGCCAACTCAACTTGTGTGTCGATGATGGTATCGATTGTTTGATATTCTTGTGAATCGAGTTCGATGTAAGTAATAAAATCGAGTACACCTTTTTTGAAATCGGAGTTGGCTTCTGAAAGGCGAGAAAGGTTGGTTTTGATATTTGAGACAGGAAAATTCTTCGCCAATTTTAGCGAAGTTTCATATTCGCTAATATCGTTGCTGATGAGTTGAACCAACTGATTGCGACGGAATTCAACTTCCTGCTCCTGCGCTCTTATTTTTGATTCCGATGAAGCGATTTTTTCCTGATTGCGGTTAAACAAAGGGATAGAAGCAGAAAGACCAATTCCCGTAGAATCTCTGCCAGAGCCAGCAAGAGATGCGGAACCACCATTTTGTCTGGTAGCAGAAACAGCGACATCAGGCATTTGTTCAACTTTTGCAAATGACAATTCTGATCTGTATTTGCTGACGAGAATTTTTTGCTCTTTTAGCTCAAGGTTATTTTCAATCGCAGCATTGATGAAGAAATTTTTTCCTTTGTAGTTGTTGTCATCAAGCCACTCAAAAGCAACGTTTGTCGGCTCGCTTTCCAGATTCAGATAAACATTCGCCGCATTCCAAGTCTGGTAAAGTTCATTACGATATTTAATCAAATCACGCTCAACCAATCTGATTCTATCTTTTGTGATGTGCCACTGCGCCTTTTTAGTTGGCGAGCTGAGAACGATTGTAGCGAGGTATTTATCAACCAAAGTAAGTCGATCTAAACGCTTCTGCGCCAGCTCAATTTTTGATCGAAGCGCCTGGTATTGATAAAGCAGACTAAAAACTTCTGACTTAACGAATAGCGACAGATTATTTTTTCTGACATCAAGCACGCGAAACTCCGCTTCCTCAATATCATATTTGCTTTGCAGCTTATTATAAAATGGGACGGTTTGACTGATACTGTAGGTGTCTTGTCCACCAATTCTGCCAACACTTGCTACAGGATTGCTCCAATATTTTTGCTGGTTAGCTAAACGCTTTTGTGCCAAAGCAGAATATTCTGCTGCCCTAATATTGGCGCTGTTTTGATCAGCAATATTTATCAGCTCTTCAATTTTGTAATCATTACAAAAAGCCTATAAGCTGAAAAAAATAATATATGAAAATACGAGAAAAAATTTTGCCATTTTATCCAAATAAATAGTTCTTAACAAATGATCTCAATGCTTGAGACCAATGACTTTACGTAAGTTAAGAAACTATTTTTGGCGGCTTTTTGGGAGAGGCGATTTGAGGGGAAAGAGAAGAAGCTAAATCGAAAGAAAATTTTTCAATTGTTACGGGCTCTACGGCAAAAGATTTGGCAAGAGAAGCAAAATCAAAATGGCTGTGATGGCAATGGCAGCTGCAATCTTTGCAATCAGATGAATCTGCAAGATCACCAGAATTATCGTAAGAAATAACTGATTTAGTTTTTGACAGCGCTTCTTCCGCACAGGTATCTTTAAGCAACGCCTTGCCAGACAGAGAAAGGCAAAAAATTGTTAAAAATATGATACGAAGAAACTTGGTCATTAACTAAAAAAATTTATCAAAATTATTATACGAATATTATGAGAATTTTTTTAAAAAACAATCTCAGAAAAAACTTTTATCTAATGAATCGCGGTTAAACCATGATAGAAAACATAAAGTCCAATTGTGGCTATAAGAGCGCCAGACAAGTAAGGTGCTCGCTTCACTAACTTACTAAATCCTGACCAGCGTTTACCAACTTGCCTAACGCTAAGAGAAGCAACTATTCCCGATGCAACCAGAACAAGTGCTAAACCAATACTGAAACAAAAGACCAGCAAAGCGCCCATCGCAATTTTCTTAAGCTGCAAGCATAGCAATAAAACTGTTATCGAAGCGGGGCATGGCAATAACCCTCCTGTCAAACCAAACATCACGAGCTGTCCGGTGGTAACATTTTGTATATTAAAGCGATTACGTAGATCTTTGGCATGAGCGAGCTCGTGAGCATCTTGATATTCTGGCGTAACGACATCCTATGCTTTAAGTGCTGAATCATGTTTGTGTCCATGTTCAACAAACTCTATATCGTAATTGTGAGCATGATCGCCGTGAACAAGACTTAGCCTCGCCATAAATTCATGTGGCTCTGCTATATCCTGCTTGGATTCCAAAAACCCGTCTTTCTTGATGAAGGTAAATTTTTGTAGAGAACC
>CAYPUN010000136.1:0-4096 GCA_964413985.1 uncultured Rickettsia sp.
CAATTGCGCTAAAACATAAAAAACCCTTGCGCCGATTGCAAAAATGTGATATAATCGACGGAGTTGTTTAATTTTTTCAAATATTTTATATGGCAGACGATAAAACAAAGACACCAGCGCAAAGAGAAGTTGAGCGGTTGATGATGGAGCATATCCGCTCTAATTTTGGTAAAATAGTTTTGCAGCTTAGAGTGGCTTTAAGCCCGCACGCTGTGATTGCGGAAGATGTAAAAACAAGAATTGAGAACATGGCGTGTCCTGCGGTACCAAAAGCTGACTTGGAGGCTATAAAGCTCGCGGTGGCTGCACAGGTGAGGCTAGGTGGTAGCTATACATCTGATGATGCTGTCATTAGAGAAATGGACAAAGGTGGTCAATTTGTTAAAATGATCGAAAATCTGCAAAAAGAAAAACTAATCGCAATTATTTCTACCAAAACCTTTGAAGGGGATGATAAAGATGTTGCGAAAGAGGCTTTTAAAACATCGCTAAAAGACAAGCCTCTTGATGAGCTTATGCTTTTGGCGCAAAGAAGACAAGCCGAGGCGCAAATTATGATTGCGCATGCTTTTAAAGGACATAAAGTAAAAGGGCTTTTTGCAGATAGATTGAAAAAGCTTAGGGATTTGCGAAACAAAACAAGAGATGAAGTACCGGAAGCAGATAAAAAACTTTATGACGGCTTTAAAGCAACCGAGGCGGCAATAAAAAAGAAGGAAGAAGAGCGTCAAAAGCTAGTTGATGCGGCTGATACGATTAAAAGAGCTTATGAAGGCGCGAAGGGGGCAGATGAATCTGATGAGGAATTCAAAAAGCGCGAAGTTGGGGCTGCTGTGACAATTCAGGCTTGGACGCGTGGATTTTTGGCAAAGGAGGCTGTGGCAAAAATTAGGGAAGCGAGGAAAGCGGAAATGAATAAAGCCGCAATCGTTATACAAAATGCTTTTCGTCGCGCAAAAGATCGTCGGGCATTTGTAGAGGCGCGTGATGCCGAAAGAGAGAAAAAGGCAAAAGAAGCCGCAGAGGCCAAGAAGCTTGAAGACATGTTGGATGACGCTTTCAAAAAAAGACACGGTGAAGATACTACGGGGGCTGATGGAAAAATTAAGGCGGGCAAATATCCAAAAATTATCGATCGTTCGCAGCTTAAGAGAGAGATGGGTTTTGTTGCGGGAGAGGCATCACCTTTTGTTGACGGCATTTTTGGTCGCTATGAAAAGCCTACCAAAGACGCTCCAGACCTTGAAGCTGAGCATTTGGGGCTTTCGCGAGGCGCAAACAGCGTTTATAAGCAAGATGCGTTGAGTTTAACTTCTTCTGGCTTTGTTGTGGCTGAGTTTCAGGATTCGTTGCAGCTGCAAAATCAGATTAATCGGGTGCGCCGCAATCATGAGCAGTCTAGGCTTTTTGGTGCAAAGCCGATGCTTGAAGAAGGCGAATCGAGAATGATGTTTGCAAAATATCCGCGTTATCACATCAACGAAGATGGGGTGAGGGAGCCAAACGGGGATCAATATATTATTTTGATTCATGATGCGCAGCACGGCTTAACCCAAGCCTTTGTTGATGAAGATGTTGTGAGAGACAAAAAAAATAAGATGTTGGCTAAGCTTGACGACGAAGCTTATTATAAAAGAGCGCTAAAGGCGGCTTTAGAAAGTCCGGAGATTGCTGCAATTGCAGATGAAGGAAAGAGGATGGAAAGAGCGCAGCACAAGGTTCGAAATGATCTGCGCCAAGAAATGGTGGCAGAAACCAAGAGAGAAATTGAAGCTGGCAAAGAGAGAATGCAAAATGCTCGCCTAACTCCGCGAGATATTGCAAACATTGCGGGTGCGCGAGAATTTTCTCTTACTGGCAAGAGCGATAGAAAGATTGCGAGGTTGGATAGTCGATTTAAAAGAAAGCTGACGCTTTTTGAAAATATGCTTGGCCATGCAACTTCTGCCGCTGCTTTTAACGGTGCTTCGATCAACAAAAATCGTCACGGTGCCCATGTTCATTTTGAAGAAAAAGGTTTGGATGACAAAATTTATGTAAATATTCCCGATACCAGTCTTTATGTTTTGGTTACCATTGCAAGAAAGGCTGGATCAAGGATGTTGTTTGTTGATGGAAGTGAGTCTAAGGAGGTTGATTGCAATGTGGGCGATGTGCTTATTAGTCAAAACACGGTGCACATCAAGGATGGTAATGGCAATTATGTTCCATATTGCGTGCATACCAATTATTCTGAAAAAACACCAAGCAACGCTTTGCAGAATAACACAGGGGTTGCTCGACAAGGTGGGCCTCAAGGTTTCAAGGGTTTGCAAAAAATATATGATAAATTCAAAATTGTTGCCACTTCTGATTTTGATGGCAAGCGCAAAGTTTCTACAAAAACTAATGCTGAAGTTGTGAACAGAGTGACTTTGCCTCCTTCAATCAAACTTGATGACGAAGGCAAGCCGCTTGTTTTGAAGAGAAGAATGCTGAGTTTGGCTGAGGTTGAAGCTGGTGTTAGAAATGCACCGCTTGACCAAATTTATGTGAAGTGCCCAGCCTTTATGGATGAGGATGAAGATCATAAGCAATATTTGGATGCCATTAAATCTTTGAGTGAAGATGGTCAGATTCGCGTGAAATTGACGCGCTCTTACAATGCTCCTGGTGCAGACGATCATGCGCAAGTGAAATATAGTGGAATCACTAAGGAAAACGAAATCTATATCAAGAAAAATGGTAAAGATGTTTTGTTGACCAAAGAGATGATCAGAGAAGGTTTGGCGCAAAAAGAGGCTGATAATCCAGCTGCGGCTTCAAAGTCGGTTCAGTCTTTGGATGTTGAGAAATATTTTGGAGAATTTAAAGATTTTCTCAGCAAAAAAGTTGATGTAAGTTATGACATTGACGATGAAATTGCGCAAAAAGAAAAAGAGTTGCGCAAGGCTGTTTTGGCTGGGGATACGGAAACGGTTGAGGAGATTTTGGTGGGATATAAAAATCGCGAAGCTGAAATAATTAAGGAGATGGTTGCTGCTGGAAAGAGCATGACTTTTGCAGAAGAAGTGGCTTTCAGGCGCGATTTGAATTTTAACATCAACGCGCAAAATTCGAATCAGGGAGAAAATGCGCTGCATATTGCCGCAAGAACTGGCAATGCTAAAATGGTGCAGATGTTGCTTGATGCTGGGGCTGATCCGCGTATTCTTTCTGGGGTTTCTGCAACAAAAGCTACCAATGTTGCGCCTTCGGTTGCTTCGATCTTAACTTCGGCCGCAGTTGTTGTTGGGGCCGTTGCTCTTGATGTTGCGTTTGGTATGCTTGATCCATTTCCGGGAGTTGGTAGTGGCTTGAGGATTGCAAATTTGATGACTATGGATTTTTCTGGCACGGGTGCTGGCGGTGTAAAGTCTAAGGGCAATCCAATGTTTGCGGCGCAGATTGCGATGGATAATGGTCATTTTAACAAAGCTGATCCAGGTAACTTTGTGTATAAATTGCAAGAGGCGATGAAGCTTCGCGAAAAGGAAAGTGTTGCTAAGCGCAAGGAAGTGCTGGAGAGAGATGTTAAGATTTTGGGCGAAAGGGTGGAGGCAGCGCAAGAGAAGTTTAAGGCTGAGGAGGAAAAGGCTAATGATGCTTCGTTTGTGGCGCAAGCGGCGACTAACGAATATAACAAGGCGGTTGTTGCTTTTGGGCTTGCAGATGCGGCTGCTAAAGCTGCTGCTGAAGAGCAGTTGAAGGTGACTAAGGCTGTGCAAGATGTTGCTGTTGCGCAATCTAAGGCTGCGAAAGTTGTGATGGATCAGGCTTCTGCAGAGTTGACTAAGTGCAAGGCTCAGCAAAAAGAGGCGCAATTCTGGCTTGATAAAAATGTGCCATCTAAAACTGCGAGTTTGGAAATTAAGGAAGGAAATGAGGATGTTGAATTGCTTTATCATAGAATACCGATTGGTGCAGCACCGGCTGCTGGAGAAGAAGATACTAGGCAATATATCGAAATTCCTTATTATCCGGTTATGGAATCTGGCAAATATAAAATTCCAAATAAGGGCTGGGTTAATGCTAAAGCGGGGGATCTTGTGTTTGGTGAGGGGGTGAGGTTTTTTGG
>CAYPUN010000137.1:0-4089 GCA_964413985.1 uncultured Rickettsia sp.
TGAAAAATAACATAAGGCGGAAGATTATTCGCTTTGGCAATCTCAAGTCTTTTGCTTTTTAATTTGAGGAATAAATTTTTCTCATCATCGCTGTCAAGCAGTACATCTATTGACTTCTTAACCTTTTTGACTTTTTCTTTTTTGTCAGTTTTAACTGACAGTTTGCGCAAATTGATTTTTTCTTTTTCACGCAAAAATTTGTGACCAAGATCGGAAATATTTAATCCGCCATGGCCTTCTATATCAACGCGAACAAAATTTAGTGCAATCAATTGGCGAAAAACTGATTGCCATTCGAGCTTAGAGAATTCTTTGCCGATGCCATATACGCTCAATTTGTCGTGAGCAAAATTTTTGATGCGGGGATCATCTTTGCCAAGCAAAATGTCGATGAGATAGCCCACGCCAAATCTTTGTCCGGTGCGATAAATTGTGGAGAGGGCTTTTTGCGCGGCGATAGTGCCATCAAAGCTTGCGGGTGGGTTGAGGCAGTTGTCGCAATTGCCGCAAGGGGTGGAATCATCGCCAAAATATTTGAGTAAGATTTGGCGGCGACAGGTGACAGCTTCGCATAATCCGACAAGCGCGCTGAGTTTTTGGTTCTCGATGCGTTTTTGATTTTCGCTGGCGTCGCCACTTTCGATGAATGATTTTTGCGTGGCGATATCGCCGGCGTTATAGGCCATCCAAGCCTCTGATGGCAAGCCATCGCGGCCAGCACGACCAGTTTCTTGATAATAAGCTTCGATGTTTTTTGGTAAGTTTAAATGTGCCACGAAACGCACGTCGGGCTTGTCGATTCCCATGCCAAAGGCGATGGTGGCAACCATGATAATTCCGTCATTTAGCAAAAAACGATCGAGGTTTTTTTGGCGTGTTTTGTTGTCCATGCCGGCATGATAGGCAAAGGCGTAGAGCTTTTCTTCATTCAACCATTTTGCAACTTCTTCAACCTTGCTGCGCGAAGTGCAATATACAACGCCGCTGTCATTTTGGTGATTTTCTTTGATGAATTCGATGAGTTGTTTTTTGCTGTTTTGCGCTTCGCAAATTGTATATTTTATGTTGGGGCGATCGAATGAAGAAACGAAAATTCTGCTATCTTGTAAGTTGAGTTTTTCGATGATGTCTTTGCGAGTTGCTATGTCTGCGGTTGCAGTGAGGGCAAGGCGTGGTGTGCTGGCAAAATTTTGTGATAAAATTTTTAGCTCGGTGTAAACTGGGCGAAAATCGTGGCCCCATTGTGACACGCAATGTGCTTCGTCAATTGCAAAAAGTGCGATTTTTATTTCGGACAAAAAACATAAAAAATCGATGCTGATTAAACGCTCTGGGGCGAGATATAAAATTTTTAATTCGCCGCTTTTTATGGCTTCTTTTGTTGCAAAAATTTCTTTTGCCGACATGCTTGAATTGATGGCCGCGGCCTTGACGCCAAGCTCTTTGAGGGCGTTTACTTGATCTTGCATTAAGGCAATTAGTGGTGATACAACGACTGTTAAACCATCAAGGCAAAGTGCAGGAATTTGATAGCATAAAGATTTTCCACCACCAGTTGGCATCAATGCTAGAGCGCTTTTGCCGGAGATTATGTGGTTGATAATTTCTTCTTGATGGCCGCGAAAATCGCTATAGCCGAAAATTTTTTTGAGGATTTGTTTTGGTGAATTTGACATTGTTATTTTAATTGATCGATGATCGTTAAAGCAATTTTCTGCGCTAATTGATTTTTGCTGATTTTTCCTAAATCTTCGATTTTATTTTTGAAAACTAAACAGGCTGCGCTTGCTGTGGCGCCAAAGATTGCGCCGTTTTCGATGTCATTTGCGACAATCAAATCGCAATTCTTTTTTTGTAATTTTTCTTTTGCTTGTTCGATTAAATTCTCACTTTCAGCAGCAAAGCCCACAACAAGAGCGGGGCGGTTTTTGGCGTGGCCAACAAAATCTAAAATATCGATATTTTTTTCTAATTCTAAAACAAGATTTTGGGTTTTTTCTTTTTTGATTTTTTGGGCTGAATAGTTTTTTACTTTATAATCTGAGACTGCTGCGCAGCCAATGAATACATCGTTTGCGGAGATTTTGTTTTTTACGGTTTCAAACATTTCATCGGCGCTTTTTATGTGGGTTATTTTGTTTTTTGCGAGTGGAATTTTCATGAAAATATTGGCGGCGATCATTTCGACTTCTGCGCCCATATCGCTTAAAATTTTTGCTAGTTCTATGGCTTGTCTTCCAGAAGAATCGTTGCCGATGAAGCGCACGGGATCAATATATTCGCGGGTTCCGCCAGCTGTGATGAGAATTTTTTTGCCGCGCAATTTATTTTGATTGGCAAAAAATTCATTTATTTTTTCAATGATTATTTCGGCATTTTGCATTTTGCCAACGCCTTCTTCGCCGCAAGCTAACACATCTGAAAGTGGCTCTAACACTGAAACTCCGGCTTCAAGCACGGCAGTCATATTTTTTTTTGTGGCGTCATTTTCCCACATTTTTTCGTTCATTGCGGGGGCGATGATGATTTTTTTATCAGCGGCTAGAACCACAGTGGAAGCGAGATCGTCGGCATAGCCATTGGCCATTTTTGCAACAAAATCTGCTGATGCGGGCGCAACTAAAATCAAATCATTGTCGCGTGAAAGCTTGATGTGAGCCATTCCATCGACATCGTCGCGTGAGAATAAATCGACATAAACTTTGTTGCTGTTGATTGCAGAAGCAACTTGAAGTTGCGTGATAAATTCTTGTGCGGCTTTGGTTAAAATGCACGAAACTTCAAAACCATTTTTTTGCAGCAAACGTGCGAGCTCAACAGACTTGTAGGCTGCGACGCTTCCGGTGATTATTAGGAGAATTTTTTTAGACATTTTTTAATAATTTTATATGGCCAAATTTTTCAAGCAAAATATTTTTTAAAAAAATTAATGCAATGCATTTTGCAATTAAAGCAGAGTATCTTCATTTCTAAAAATGCTCAAACCCAGATGTTTCAAGGCTTCGGCTGTCAGAACGCGACCGCGCGGAGTTTTTTCTATGAAGCCTTTTTGGATTAAAAATGGTTCGATTGCATCTTCGACGGTGTCGCGCTCTTCGCTGATTGCGGCGGAAATTGTTTCGACACCAACGGGGCCGCCGCGATAATTTTTGGCGATGAAATTGAGATAGCGATAATCTGATGAGTCGAGGCCGGCGCTGTCAATTTCTAGGCGTTGCAAGGATTTGTCGGCGATTTTTTGCGTGATGATTTCGGCCATTTCGGCGGCGGCAAAATCGCGGACGCGCTTCAAGAGGCGAATGGCGATACGTGGCGTGCCGCGGGCGCGTTTGGCAATTTCGTTTGCACCATCTTCGGCAATTTTTATGCCAAGAATTTTGGCGTCGCGAAGCACGATTTGCTTGAGCTCTTCGATGGTGTAGAAATTTATGCGCGTTAAAATTCCGAAGCGATCGCGAAGTGGGTTGCTGATTAAGCCAATGCGTGTTGTGGCGCCAACGAGGGTGAATTTTGGTAAATCAATTTTGATGGCACGAGCGGCTGGACCCTCGCCAATTATGATGTCGAGCTTGAAGTCTTCCATGGCGGAATATAAAACTTCTTCGACGTTTTTGTTGAGGCGGTGGATTTCGTCAACAAACAAAACATCGCCAGCTTGGAGGTTTGTTAAAATTGCAGCGAGGTCGCCGCTCTTAGAAATTACTGGGCCCGAAGTGCCTTTGAAACCGACTCCCATTTCGTGGGCGATGATTTGGGCGAGGGTGGTTTTGCCAAGTCCTGGAGGGCCGTAAAACAAAGCGTGGTCTAAACAATCGCCGCGATTTTTTGCGGAGGCGATGAAAATTGCTAGGTTTTCTTTTAGTTTTTCTTGGCCTAGGAAGTCTTGTAGATAAAGGGGGCGCAGGACGTTTTCGTGGGCTTTTTCGTTTAGAGCTTCTTGTAAAGTTGGGTTTAGATTTTCGTTTTTCATTTGTTTTTTTGTGGGTCTTTTTATTTTTTTTGACGGATGTAATAATTTTGAATTAGGGTGGTCGGTGGTACTTCGCCCCTCAGACAGTGGCGCGCCAAAACTCGGTTCGAAATACCACC
>CAYPUN010000138.1:0-4063 GCA_964413985.1 uncultured Rickettsia sp.
CCCCCCACTCCCAACTCGCCTCGTTCCTCCCCCCGCAGGGCGGGAATTGTTATGTTTGAGGAATTTGGGGTGGGGGATGGTATTTCGAACCGAGTTTTGGCGCGCCACTGTCTGAGGGGCGAAGTACCATCCCCCACCCCAAATTCCTCAAATATAACAATTCAATTCTATAGTTGACTGATTTAATTGGTTATTATAAAATCAAGCCTCAATCATTTTAAATCAACTTATGATCCTCACAACCAAAGGCCGCTACGCCGTCATGGCAATCATCGATTTACTCGACGCAACCACGTCAACAGAGACCTCAAAGCCAGTTTCACTTGCCACAATTTCTGAGCGCCAAAATATTTCACTATCATACCTTGAACAAATTTTCGCCAATTTACGCAAATCAGATATAGTCAAGGCTATCAAGGGCCCAGGTGGTGGATATATTTTGAAAAAAGCTCCAAAAGAAATCACGATCGCCGACATAATTCGCGCCACCGGAGAATCAATTCGCATGACAAGTTGCGGCGACAAAAAAGAAGGTTGTCAAATGGCGCAAAGCCGCAACAGAAGCCGCTGCAAGACGCATGATCTTTGGCACGGACTTGAGCAAAATATTTATGGCTATCTCGATTCAATTTCGCTAGAAAATTTTTGCCGCAAATGAAAATTATAAATTTTGACCACAATGCAACAACGCCGATATTGCCACAAGCCTTAGAAGCTCTTGGCGCCGCTTATGTTGATTGCGGCAACTCAACTTCGCTGCACAAAATTGGCAGACACTCTGCAATGAGAGTAGAAAAGGCTCGCGAGACTTTATGCAATGCTTTTAACGCCAAAAATTATGAAGCATTTTTCACCTCTGGTGGCAGCGAGAGCAACAATATGGCGCTTTTGAGCGATGATTTTGAAAAGATTTTTATCAGCAAAATTGAGCATAGTTCGGTTTATAATGTCAGGCCGCGCGGCGTTGAGATTGTTGAGATCGCAACCGATGAAAATGGCATAATAAATTTGCAAGATTTGCAAGAAAAAATCACCGGTGCCAAAAAGTTTTTAGTGTCTTTGATGATTGCCAACAACGAAAGCGGAGCCATTCAACCAATCAAAAAAGCAGCGCAAATTGTGCATCAAAATGGTGGATTAATTCACAGCGACATCATTCAGGGCGTAGGCAAAATGGCTATCGACCTTGAAGATTTAAACATCGATTTTGCCACAATTTCAGCACACAAATTTGGCGGCCCATATGGCGTTGGCGCTTTGTTTGTGCGGCGCGGCATCGAGGTGCGCCCCTTAATTTTTGGTGGCGGACAAGAAAGAAGCAAAAGATCAGGAACCCTCAACGTGCCAGCAATAGCAGGGCTTGAAGCCGCAATAAAATTTCTGCCGCATCGCATCGCCGCAATATCAAAAACCTTGGGCCTGCGCGATTTTATCGAAAGTGAGTTGAAAAAAATCGCCGGCGAAAATATAATGTTTTTTTCGCAAAACACTGCGCGACTTGCAAATACAAGCTTTTTTGCGATCAGAGATTTTGACAATCAAACGCAATTGATCAATTTCGATTTAAACGGAATTGCAATTTCCAACGGCTCGGCCTGCTCTTCTGGCACTTTGCAAAAGTCACGTTTTTTGCAAGCAGTTGGCGCCAAAAAAGAATTTATGCGCGCCACAAGAATTAGTCTCGGCCCAGAAAACACAAAGCTCGAAGCCGAAAAATTTATCGCCGTTTTTAAAGATTTTTATTTAAAAAATTTAAAAAATCTGATTTGAGCGCGACGTTTTGTTTGAAAGTAAAAAAATTTTATCGAATGAATAAAAAAATTAAAAAATGATTTTTATATTTTAGGAATTTGGGCTGGGGGATGGTATTTCGAACCGAGTTTTGGCGCGCCACTGTTTGAGGGGCGAAGTACCATCCCCCAGCCCAAATTCCTAAAATATAAAAATTCAAAATATAAAAAAACAAATGCTAAATTTACCGATTTATTTAGACTATCAATCTACAACGCCAACAGATCCGCGCGTTATCGACGCCATGATTGAGGTGATGAAAAATGATTATGGCAATCCACACTCACGCTCTCACGCTTATGGCTGGAAGGCTGAAGAGCTTGTCGAAATTGCCCGCCGCCAAGTTGCCGATTTGATTGGCGCCGATGAAAAAGAAATATTTTTCACCTCAGGCGCAACAGAGTCTAACAACATAGCTATCAAGGGTGTAGCGCATTTTTATCACCCGCAAAAAGATCACGTTGTCACAATTGCAACTGAACATAAATGCGTTATCAACTCGGTGCGCGACTTAGAGCAAGAAGGCTTCAAAGTCACATTCTTGCCGGTGCAAAAAAATGGTTTGGTCGATTTAAACGAGCTTGAAAAAGCAATCACCGACAAAACTGCTTTGGTGTCGATCATGGGCGTCAACAACGAGATCGGCGTCATTCAGCCACTAAAAGAAATTGGTGCATTATGCCGCAAAAAAGGCGCATTTTTTCACACCGATTGCGCGCAAGCTTTTGGCAAAATTCCTCTCAATGTTGATGAAATGAACATCGATTTGATGAGCATCTCAGGCCACAAGATATATGGCCCCAAAGGCATTGGCGCAATTTATATTCGCCGCAAACCTCGGGTTCGCGTAAAACCATTATTTAGCGGCGGCGGACAAGAGCGCGGCATTCGTTCTGGCACGCTGCCAACGCAGCTGGTTGTAGGCCTTGGCGTTGCAGCAAAAATTGCCAAAGAAGAAATGACGCAAAATTATCAACACATAAAAAATCTCAGCGACAAATTTTATAACGCCATCATGGAGCTGCCAAATGTCTATCTCAACGGCGATAAAGAAAAAAGATTTTGCGGCAATTTAAATTTTTCTTTTGCCGCAATTGAAGGCGAATCGATGATTATGGCAATCAAAGATTTGGCGGTGTCAAGCGGCTCGGCGTGCACCTCGGCATCACTTGAGCCATCTTATGTTTTGCATGCTCTTGGCCTCACTGATGATTTGGCGCACACTTCAATTCGCTTTGGTATTGGCAAATTTACAACTGACGAAGAGATTGATTTCGCGATAAAATTAATCAAAGAAAAAGTTGCAAAGCTTCGCGCTCTCAGCCCTTTGTGGGACATGATTCAGGAAGGAATCGACGTTAACTCAATTCAATGGAAAAGTCACTAATTTATGGCATACTCAAAAAAACTTTTAGATCATTATGAAAACCCGCAAAATGTTGGTGGGTTTGATAAAAACGAAAAAAATATTGGCACGGGGCTTGTTGGCGCGCCTGCTTGCGGCGATGTTATGAAACTGCAAATCAAAGTCGAAAATGGCATCATCACTGATGCAAAATTTAAAACTTTTGGTTGTGGATCAGCAATTGCTTCAAGCTCGCTTGCAACTGAGTGGATCAAGGGTCAAACAATTGAAAAAGCTGGCGCATTAACCAACAAAGAAATCGCGCAAGAGCTTTCGTTGCCACCAGTAAAAATTCACTGTTCGGTTTTGGCTGAAGAAGCTATCAAAGCCGCGATTGAGGATTATAAAAAACATAACGAATAATTAAATATACGAGCGAAAAAAATGGCGTTTAATTTTTCTCCAACATTATCAGGCACTGGCAACCCAGTCATAGACTATATCACCGTCTCTGACGATGCGTTGTTGCAAATCAAAAATTTGCTGTCGGCGCGTGCTGAGCCTTGTGAAGGAATACGCGTTGGAGTTAGAACCCGCGGGTGTTCGGGGCTTTCTTATGCAATTGAATATGCGCTGAAAGAAAAAAATATCACCAAATTTGATGATGTGTATATCAAGGATGGGGTCGCGATTTATATAGATCCAAAGATCTCGATGTTTTTGATTGGAAGCGAGATGGTTTATGTGGAAAAAGAGCTGGAGTCGGGATTTGATTTTGTTAATCCTAATGAGAAGGGCCGCTGCGGGTGTGGTGAGAGTTTTAAAGTTTGATGATTTGAATTGTTATGTTTGAAGAATTAAGGCTTCGAGGCTGGTACTTCGCCCCTCAGACAGTGGCGCGCCAAAACTCGGTTCGAAGCACCATCC
>CAYPUN010000139.1:0-4036 GCA_964413985.1 uncultured Rickettsia sp.
CCGTGCTGGTCGATTACGCGCACTTGCGCGGATTTTATTTGTTCGTTAACGCAGAAAGATTTGCCGCCAATTTGTTCTGGCTTTGAATAGTTGTTTCTGCCCTGATTTGGAGCGCTGTTGCTTTGTTTTAGTTGCACGTATTTATTTAAGTTGTTGGTATTAAAAAGTGGTGTTGTTTATAGATTAGCGCGGTTTTCTTGAGAATCAACTGTTTTAGTTGGGGGGCTGGAGGGAGATCTCGTTTTGCAGAATTGGGGGGCGTAGGGAGATCTCGTTTTGCAGAATTGGGCGTGGGGATGGTACTTCGCCCCTCAGACAGTGGCACGCCAAAACTCGGTTCGAAGCACCATCCCCACGCCCAATTCTTTACACTTACGGACAATTTACACTTACGGACAATTTTGGGTGATTTTAATTTTAAGTTGAGCGATTTATAAATAATTTTAGAGGTTTTTTAAAAACTCAAGGCGGTTTAAGACAATTTTAACGCCAGCTGATAAACCTCCTTTCTGTGCAAAGAATAAATCTCGGCGAGGTGCGCGGAGAGCTCTTTTATGCTATATCCGGCTTTGATCATTTTTTTGATTTCTTTTTGCAAATCTTCTTCGCTGATTGTTTTTTCGCCGCGGGCGGCTTTTTCTACTACAACCACAAATTCGCCGCGAATTTTGTCGGGATTTTCTTCGAAAAATTGTAAAACTTTTTGCGATTCGTCGCAGATTATTTCTTCGTGGATCTTTGTCAGCTCTCGCGCCACGGCGATTTTGCGGCCAGCGAAAACTTCGTTGATATCTTGCAGGGTTTCTAAAATTCTTTGCGGGGCTTCGAAAAACACCAATGTATAGTTTTTTGGCAGTTCTTTAAGTTCGTTGAGGCGTTGAATTTTGGTGTTTGACAAAAACCCGATAAAAAGGAAATTGTCACAGGCAAGACCGCTGGCGCAAAGTGCTGCAAGCACGGCTGAGGCGCCAGCAATTGGGGTGATGCGAACATTATGTTTGCGCAAAAATTCGATCAATTTGTGTCCGGGGTCAGAAATCAAGGGGGTTCCGGCGTCGCTGACTAGGGCAATTTTCTTCTCGCTTAATAATTCATGCAAAATTTTCTTGCGCACTTTTTCATCTGAATTATCATTATAGACTAATAGCTTTTTATTTTTGATCTCATATTTTTCAAGAAGGCGCGCAGTTATTCTGGTGTCTTCGCAAATTATAATATCGCACAGCCTTAGAGTGTCTAGGGCTCGAAGCGTTATATCCTGCAAATTTCCAATTGGAGTTGCAACAACAAAAAGTTCAGTCATGAAAAAATTTTTAATTATTATCTTTATTGCGTTTTTTATTTCTTCTTGCGAAACGGCCGAAGAGGAACGCGCTGCGTCACTGCATGTTATAAGCACGCCGCATCAAAAGCCACAACAAAATGTTGAGGAAAAAAATAATTATTTTTTTGAAAAGCCCGAGCCGCCGCGCCAAAGAAATATGACCCCAATAATGGATTATCGCAATTTAGATACTTTAAAAGCAAATAAAAAGAAAGTGAAAGTTGGGTTGTTTTTTCCATTTTCTGGCAAAAATCGCGATCTAGGCTGGAGCCTTTATAATGCTGCCGTGATGTCGCTTTTTGATAATGATATAAATCACAATATTGAGTTGGTTTTGATTGACAGCAAAGATGGCGCGGTTGAGCCGGCAAGATCGATCAAAGAAATCACTAAGCGTGATATAAAACTTGTTGTGGGGCCTGTGTTTAGCAGCTCGGTTGAGGCTACGGCAAAAAATTTTATGAGCGAATCGGTGACAGCAATTTCGCTTTCAAACAATCAACAATTGAGTGGAAAGGTGAATAATTCTGGCGGCGTTTTTATTGCTGGATTCCTTCCAGAGCAGCAAATTGACAAGGTTGTGACTTATGCAATTGATCACAACAAAATCAATTTCGCAATTTTGGCGCCAAATAATCAATATGGTTTGATTGTGGCTGAAATTTTCAAAAGGCTAGTGAAATTGCGCGATGGCACGATGATCACCACCGAATTTTATGACCCAACTGGCAAAGATTTAAACAAAACAGTTGAGCGTTTGGTGAACGCGTCTATGACTCCGGCGCGCTTGGCTGAAGGGCATGGCAACAAGCTGGCAAAAAATTCCATAATTCACGATTATGACAGAACTTATCCGCAAGTGATTTTTGTGCCCGAAGCAGGAAAAATGCTCACGCAAATCACAGCGCTGATAAAACAATATAACACGCAAGAGCGCGAATATCAAATTGTTGGCACGGGCCAATGGGAAGATTCTGCAACTTTAAGCAATGATGGCGCTGCGGGCGCGTGGTTTGGCGCACCTGACCGCGCACGGTTTTCTAATTTTGAAAAATCTTACTATCAAACTTATAGCAAATTTCCACCGCGCATTGCGTCAATTGCTTATGATTCGGTTGCGGCAATTGCAGAATTGGTTGATAAAAAAGGCGGCCAATTGCCTGTGGCGGCTGATTTTACAAGCTATGTTAATAAGCAAAAAAATGGCTTTAGCGGCATTGATGGCGGTTTCAGATTTTTGCCAAATGGCTTGGTGCAAAGAAATTTTGCGGTGCTTCAAGTTGGTGGTGGAGAGTTTGTGACGATTGACAAGCCGGCGGAGAAGTTTTTGAAATATTGATTGTGCGAATTTAATATATATTTATGGCCTCTGTCCCAATTATTTTTTATACCATCCCCATTATTTTTGCGCTTTTTCTGCTCAAAAAAGGCAATTATAGTTTGAGCACACGCATCGACACAATCGTTGAAAACTCTGTCAACAGCGGCATCACGCAGATGATTATTATTTTCATCCTTGCCGGCGCCTTTTCCAACACCTTGTCTGGCATGGGCTCAGTTGATGTTTTAAAGTCTTTAATTTATTACATCATCCCACAAAATTTTATTCTACCTGGAATTTTTATCACCGCCGCACTAATTGCCACCGCAATTGGAACCTCGGTTGGAACGGTTGCAACTATGGCGCCAATATGTTTGGCAATTTCTGGAGACAACAGCCATAACGCAGTCTTAGCCGCCTCAGCCGCGGTTGCTGGCGCATATTTGGGCGATAATTTGTCGATGATTTCCGACACCACTATCGCAGCCGTAAAAACACAAGAAGCAGAAAATGATAAGAAATTTTTTCTCAACCTGAAGCTAATTGCGCCTGCATTTGTTTTCACTATCATCACTTATTTTTTTCAAGATTTTCAAATTGCGCAAATCACACAAGAATATACCCCAAGCGGTCGCGATATGTTGATCATCGCGCCTTATTTTCTTGTTATCATTTTGGGCTGCATGCATTTTCATGTTTTGTTTGTTTTGATGATCAGCATTTTAATTTCTTTTTTGATTGCAATTGCCATAGACATTCCACTGGCTATCACCACCAAAGCAATGGTTGACGGCATGGCAAGCATGTTTGAAATTTCATCATTTGTGGTTTTGGCTTCAGTGATTAATTCTGCGATCAAATATCATGGTTGGATTGACAAGCTAGAACAAGGGCTCAAACACACCTCACAAAAATTTGGTAGCGGCGCTTCCTTTGGCGTTTTGTTTTTCTTCATTGCTATTGCCAATTTTATCACGGCCAACAACACAATATCAATCATTATGTGCGGCGAAATAGCCAAAGGCATGAGCGAAAAATTAAAGATTAACCACAACAAGATGGCCGCTTTTATTGATATGTCTTCGTGCTATATACATTCTTTGGTTTATTATGCGCCACAATTGATTCTTGCTGCCAGCATTTGCAAAGTGGATATTCTTGCGCTGATAACCCATTCTTATTATTCATTTTTTTGCATTGCCATCATTTTTGGATATTTTGTGGCAAATGTCAGAATCAAGCGCTGAGATATTTGGCGCTAGGTTATTTTTCTTTCACCCGCGCGCCAATGGATAAAGGCCTATTAAGCCTTTATCCACAAAGGCTTTGATATTTCTACATAATAAAATCGCTGTTGCCAAGCGCAATTTCTCCACTCAATTTTATCGCAA
>CAYPUN010000140.1:0-3979 GCA_964413985.1 uncultured Rickettsia sp.
TTGGATAATGATGGGATTGAAACTACTCACGCTTATGAGACGAATGTTTATTTTGATATTGATAATGATAATTACGCCGAAAGAGTGGGCTGGATTGGCAAGGATGATGGGCAATTGGCGCTTGACAAAAACGGCAATGGCAATATCGATAATGTGACTGAGCTGTTTGGTGATTATCGTATGAGCGCTTGGGATGAGTTGCGGTTGCTTGACAGCAATAAAGATAATTTGATCAACAACCAAGACGATCAATTTGACGAGCTGAGAATCTGGCAAGATCAAAACCAAAATGGCCTCAGCGAAGAAGGCGAATTGAGATCATTAAGCAGCTATCAAATCAAAGAAATCAACCTAGATTATACCAATCTCAATCAATATCAAAAAGAAAATTATATCTCTTCAAAGTCAAGCGTCACTTATGAGGACAACAGGCGCGCTGACAATATTTATGACGTGCACTATCTAAACGACAATCTCAACACTTGGTTTAAAGGTGCGCAAAATGAGCAATTTGGCAATGAGTTTCAAGTTAGGTTGGAAGCTTTGCTGATGCCGCTTTCTAGGGGGTATGGTAGTTTGGCGTCTTTGCATATTGCTTTGACCAATGACGATGTTTTGTTTAACATGGTCAAAGAGTTTAGTGATCTTGATATAAAAGATGCCAACCAAGTGGCGCAGATTCCGCATTTGATGGCGCAAATTCTTTATCGTTGGGCTGGGGTTGATGGGGTTGATCCCGAATCGGTTGCAAATGTTGAGGGTTCAAATGTTGATGCAAGACAGCTGCGCTTTATTGAGAAATTCACCGGCCTTGAATGGCAGCAATTGGGCTTTCGAAACATCGTTGGTTATTTTGCCTCGCTTGATGTAAAAAAAGCTTGGGATGGTATATTTTCTGAATTGTCGGCGCGCTTTTTGGTGCAAGGTGCTTATAAAGATGTTTTTCAAGAAGCGAAATATGATTTTGTTGAAGATGTTATAGATTTGAACACAAGCCTGAACACGATTTTATCGCGCATCAGCAGCGAAGACGCTCACAACATAGATTTTGTGATGAATTTGGCCAATATTTTATACAGATCAAGCAGCGAACTTGCTGTCAGCTTGAGTGAGATCGATTCTGCACTTTCAAGCCTTTATGGCGCGCCACTTCATTTGAGTGACAGATTAATTGCAATTGATGGCGGAACTCACAAATATTATGACGATTTTGAAAAAGGCTCAATTGTTGTGGGCGATGATTCGGGAGTGTTGAAGCGCGCTTTGACTGAAGGCAATTCCCAAATTTTTGGAACCCATGCGGCTGATTATATTTTTGGCGGCAGCAATTCTGACGAAATTCATGGTGGCGAAGGCGATGATTATGTCGTTGGCGGCGCAGGTGATGATATTTTATATGGCGATGACGGCAAAGATTGGTTGATTGGCGAAGCGGGAAACGACAAAATTTATGGTGGCAATGATCGCGACAAAATTCACGCTGGCGCAGGCAATGATGAAATCTATGGCGGCGCAGGCAACGACATGATTCAGGGCGGACTTGGCGCCGATATAATTGACGGCGGCGAAGGATCTGACATGGCAAGCTATGCTGATTCTGAAGTGGGTGTCAGTATAAATTTAGCAACTGGCCAAAAATCCTCGCCCCATGCGGTGGGCGATGTTCTTGTGAGCATCGAAAATTTGCACGGCACAAATTTTAGCGACAATTTAACAGGCGACGCCAACAACAATATTTTGCATGGCGAAAGTGGCAATGACACCTTGCGCGGCGGCGCTGGCAACGATATTTTGTTCAACACTTTTGGCTATGGATTATCTTATGGCGAAGCTGGCGATGACGAACTTATGGGCTATGACGGGCGCGATGTTTTGGATGGTGGCGAAGGATCTGACTTTGTGCGCTATGATCGCCCAGACATCAAAACACGCCTAAATATCAACCTTGAAACCGGAGTTGCAGAATTTGCAGATTATGGCACCAAAACAATAAAATATTACGCAATATTGCCAGCTGTGAATTATGAAGATTTTGTTCGTGGTCGCAAAACTTTCGAGCAAACCCACATCGTGATCGCCGATTATTTAGCGCTTGATCCCGAAACCGAATTCAACAAACGCTTCATCCAAGGCGGCGAGCAATTTTATATCAACAACGACCGCACTTATGAGAGAACAACAAAAATTCAAGATCAATTAATATCCATTGAAAACGTTCTTTCTGGCGATTATGACGATGAAATTTATGGAAACTCTCTTGCCAACAGATTGTTTGGGATGAAAGGAAATGACACAATTTTTGGCAATGGCGGCAATGACGAAATCAGCGGTGGCGCTGGTGATGATGTGTTGGATGGAGGCTTAGGAAATGACATAATCTCTGGCGATGAAGGCGACGACAATTTAAAAGGCGCAGCTGGAGATGATGATTTGCAAGGCGGCGCTGGCAACGATATTTTAACTGGCGGCGCTGGAGCTGATATATTGGATGGCGGCCTTGGCATTGACAGCATTGATTATGAAAACTCAGCTCAAGCAATTGAAATTGATTTATCATCGAGCAGCAACAGCGCCAGCGGCGGTGATGCGCAGGGCGACAGAATTTATAACATAGAAAATATCACTGGCAGCAACTTTAACGACGTTCTCAAATCATCCAACAGCCTTTCCACATACATAAAAGGCGGAGCTGGCAACGACACTTTTTATAGCAATGCCGCAAACGACAAATTTGAAGGCAATGACGGCAACGATCAATATATAATCGGTCGCAACGCCGGCTACGACATAATAGCCAACGAAGCGCCAAACATAACCCTCAACAGCGATTCTTACACAATTGACAGCTCTTTTGATCGCGCCCATGATTTTATTAGATTTGTCGATGGCATTGTCAAATCAGATGTCAGCTTTTCAAGAGCGCAAGATTCGTTGTTTATTCACATTGCCAACCAAAATCAATTTGTAAAAATTGAAAATTATTTTGCTCAAGGCGAAGGTTTCAAATTGGGCAAACTAATTTTTTCTGATGGTGAAGAAATGAGCTTGCTAACACCACCAACACTGATTGAGCGCGGCGTTGAATTTGTTGGCAGCAATCAAGATGAAACATTTCAAGGAAGTGATTTTGCCGATATTTTAGACGGGCGCACAGGCCTTGATGTTCTCTATGGCTATTTGGGCAACGATATTTATCGCTATTCTAGCGGCTCGCTAAATATTGCAGATTTTGGCGTTTCAATAGTTGACGACTCCAATTTTTTTGACATCAAAAAAGAATATGTCGATGGCGGCTTCGACACTATAGAAATGGACGCTGGCATCGCAGCAAAAGATATAAAATTCAGCCGTATCAACGACGAAAATGGCTCGCATTTGCAAATGAAAATCGCAGGGCGCGGCTATGTTAATATTATTAAATTTTTTGAAGATAATAAACTTAAAGTGGAGCAAATAAAATTTGCCAACAATCAAACAATCAATTTGCTTGATGAAAATTTATTGCAAAATTCTCATTTGCAAAATTCGGCACCAGAAATTTCACTCACTGAAATCAATGGCGCAGAAGACAATATTTTAGAAATTGACATATTGGCAAACTCCACCGACGCTGATGGCGATTCATTGACAATTGAAGCGGCTTCTGGCGCCAGCAATGGCCAAGTTAGAATAGTTGGCAACAAAATCCAATATAATCCAAACGCCAATTTTAGCGGCAGCGACAATTTCACTTATAGCGTTTCTGACGGCAAAGGCGCGATAACAACCAGATCTCTAAATGTTGTTGTTAACTCAGTTAACGACGCTCCAATAGCAACACTAACCTCTGCCGCAACAAATGAAGATACAGATTTGACAATAGACGTTTTGGGAAGCTCGTCGGACGCCGACAACGACACCCTCACAATCTCACAAATCACCACCGCATCCCACGGAAATTTGTCAGTTATAACTGACACTTCTGGCAAGCAAAAAATCC
>CAYPUN010000141.1:0-3972 GCA_964413985.1 uncultured Rickettsia sp.
AATTTCCAAGCTGGTTGCAAGTGCGTGTTGGCATGGTGCCGCCGCTATAGCCAGTGATCACACCAGAAGAATTGACAACCGCGCTGCTGCCATTTGGCTTGAAGCCCGGAATGCAAATAGACGCAGAGGCAGATTCAAGAAAATCGTTGGTTTTGATATATCTATCCCAAATCGCAAAACCATGGGAGGCGCCCATTTGCTCGCCAACTTCAGATATAGCATAACCACCTTGATAAACATGCGCAGCATCTGGCCCTGCAGTTGTTATAGCGGGGCAAATAAATCGAACACATTGATTGCGAACACCAGTGCTCCAAACAGCAGTGTTGTTTGCGCCCGGCTCGCAATTGCGCAAAGGAAACAACGTTACGCCATTGGAGCTGCGCGCATAAGTCCAAAAACCCTTACATTCTCCTTGCACATCATCCATCCCCGGAAGTGCGCGCGCAAATTCAGCGCGACCAGAAGCTGTGCCGTTGGTGCGATCTTGATGCGTCAAATGCACTCCCGTTGTATTGTTATAGGCGCTTTTGTTGAGCGAGTTATTTATATACTCCGAATCATTTGGATCGCTATTTGGTGTTGGGGTATAATCAATTGCTGGACAAAATGGCGGTTGCGGCATATCGATACACAAACCAGCCTCGCGCGCGGTTTGCAAACGCACCTCTTCGCCAGAGTTTGTTTCATAGCCAACAGGAGCCTCTGTGCACAAGCAATTTGGCGCCTGTCCACCATTGTCGCAATTTGTTGTAGAATCGCCATCGTTTAAATATGGGCTGGTCGTGGCGTTTATGAGACATTTTCCCATCACGCCACTTGAGGTTGTGCGCGCAATCACGTTTTTCAATTTTGGCCCAAAACCAGAAACAAAACATAGTTCGTTAAACCAACCATAAGCATTTGGATCAATTGATGAAGCTGGCGGAGTTAGATTATAAATGTTTCCACCAGAAAGAGTTATGCCTTTTTTTCTATTGCACAAAGGCACTAAATTGCTATTGCAATTTTCGCGCACCGACAAGAATTGGCGCAAATCTAAACCAGCATTTCTAGCATTACTAAGCGCAATTTCGTTTTGAATAC
Organism: uncultured Rickettsia sp.; assembly: GCA_964413985.1. Lineage (GTDB taxonomy): Bacteria > Pseudomonadota > Alphaproteobacteria > Rickettsiales > UBA1997 > CAMCFD01. Next base: position 1,087 of record CAYPUN010000141.1, read on the forward strand.
ATTCAATATAAATCGCACTACATCTTTCGCGCTGCACGCAAACTTTGTGATTCTCGATATCTTGATTGCAAGTTGGTTGATTTGCATCAACATTGCCCAAAATCAACTCTGGCGTACAAGAATCATCACCGGAGCAATTGTTGAAAACCTTATTCGCGCCGCCATCAGTATAACGCAAAATAATTTTTGAATCAATATAGCTATTGCCAGGTCTTGGATAAATTATCGCTTTGCGTAGCGGCAATGAGTGATCCATTCCATAATCATTGGCGTTGTTGATATCTGGATAATTTCTTTCAACACAACCAACGCGCAGCGGATCAATATAAATGCCATTTTGATCTTTCAGTTTTTGATAGAGACAAAATTGCGGCAAACCAATGTTATAGAAAAATTCTTTGCGCACAAAGAGTTCAGCCTCATAATCTTTGCCGTTAAAATTGGTTGCTGCTGTTAAAGTTGCCGGAGAGGTCGGATAATTTTCAGCATCCGCGCCAGTCTCATATCCGCTATAACCAAATCCCAAACTCATTTTATAAATTGTCGATCCATATTGCACTTTTATTTCTGGCTCATGAAAATCTGTTTTACCAAAAGAAGCAACGCCACTTCCAACCACCACATCAGTGCCGCCGCGAATTTTTACAGCATTTCTAATACGAATTGGCGGCGTAAATAATCTACTTGAATTTGTAACATTGCCAACGTTATAAAGATCTGGCGGCGGCAATCTTAAAGTAACCTTTGGACAAGGCTGCTCACGATAAAGCCTGCCGGCCTTGTCAAGATATCCGCGCAAAGTTGAGCTTGTCGGCCTATTGTTGCCAACATATTGCGCACGCAAAACTGTACGCCATTTTTCTGCCGATTCTCTGGAAGAGTTGCTGCTGAAGCCCGCGCAATTAACGCCATTGGCACTAGTTGGGTCATTCGCACAAATGCTGACTGGATGAATCATATCATCATTTGGAAAGGTTATAGATTCCGTTCCATCAAAAAACATGCCATTGTATGCCAATTGACCCTTTGAGTCTAAATAAGCGCAAATTTTATCGTTATATTTTACGGCACGAACCCTCAAAAGATCGTCAATTAAAGCAGCGCAGCTTTTATCTGAACCACTTGAAGATGCCAAACCTGAATTCATTATACAATCACTGCCGTCAGCTTCGCTAACTGTAAGCTCTCGACAGTCATCTTCTCCGCAAGCTTGACTCGTGAAGTCGTCAAACCAAGCGTTGACACCGCATTCTCTCTCGCCAAGAGCTCTCAAGGCCAAAGTGTTTCTAAAGCGCAAACAAACCGTAACTTTATGTTTCGGCACCCCAGAAGAAAAATCGGTTCTGGCATAGCCTTTAAAATAAATAGTACTTTCACTTGGTCGATTATAAAGCAAGCCATCAGTGCCGCCAAGATAAATATAGCCACCACCGCGACCACCATCATGCCTTGTGTTGCAAGCGCTTGGCGACGTTGGCTCATCTATCCACGAGCTGTGAAACCAAAATTCAAGATTGAGAATTCCTACACTAAATCCCTCTTCCCAACCCAAGTCACGGTCACGCAAATCTCTTTCGCTATAACACATGTCGCCACTCATATTGTGAATCACGCCAGTTCCTTCTTTGTAAGCATTACCTGATGGAACTGGACGATAAAACCATGAATCAAAAGGATCAATTGCACCATCTGGAATTGAAGTGTTGGTGGCAATTGCACAATCTTTATTGCTAGAATTGGCTGACAAATTGCAATCAGTGATTTTTACACAATAATTTCCAACGCAGGTTAAGGTTTTGTAGCAATAACTTCTTTTGTCAGCAGCATTGTAAACGCAGCTGGAGCCGGCTCCCGACGCATCGCAACTTGAGTTTCTTACGATATCTAACGCTGGATTGCCAGTAATCGTTGTGCCGTTAGAAGTGCAAACAAATGCTTCCGTAGTGCTGCACTCACTGTTTAAAGTTCCATCTAAAGCATCGTTACCGCTAATGTTGGTGCCGTTGGTGGTGCATCGATATTGGTTTCGAACTATCGGCTTGCAAGCAGGTCTTTTGCAAAAAGATTTGTTGGCAATGTCAAGCCCGCCATTCACAAAATTGGCATAAACACTTGTATAGGCCGAGCCTTGATTTGTGATGTTTTGTACATCATCCGGCCCGCAGCTTGCGGTGTCAGGCGTGCAATCGTGAATTTGACATGTTGGATTTCTAGGGCGAATGCGCATATATGGCAACTGCGCCTGCGTAAAAGCATAGCATTTCAAATTGTCGCTATCGCAATATCTCTTGGTGTTATCGTCAAATTTTGTTTTGTTGAGTTCGTCAGGAGTAAGCAAATTGCACTTCGCCAAATTACAATTCGCTCCAGGCGCCGGATTTATACTTGAAGCCAATTGATGGCATTTTCTTACAACACAATTCGTCCCTTCATTTTTTGCCACACTCGGCTCGTCCGTGTCGCTGCAAAACCTTATGCAGTCTTGGTTAAAAACCGCATAATCTTCGCCGCGCACATTTACCGGATCCCTTGATGGGTCTGGATCGCCATAGCTAGAACACAAATTAACGCAATTTTTTCCAGGGCGCACCGTGGAAGTTGCAACTATATCGCTGCACAGCGGCAAATCAATCAAATCGGCACAATTGACGCGGTGATTCACGGCGCTTGGCGGAGAAATTGTATTGCACAAAGGCAGGCCAAAATAGCGACAGTTGACTCCGGGGAGCGCAGCAACACTGTCAGCAAGCGAGCTGCAGCTTGGCAGAGACTGGGCGTGCGGCTTATAAGAAAAAACAACAATGAACGTCAGCAACAAAACAGATAGGCAAGCAGCGGCTTTGGCTATTTTCGTTGCATAAATTTTTTGCCAAAATAAATGCAACG
>CAYPUN010000142.1:0-3942 GCA_964413985.1 uncultured Rickettsia sp.
TGCTTGGATTTTCTTTTGCAGAAATATTGATGAGATCGTTTAAAACTTTCCACTGTCCAGCGTCAATCAAAACCGCCCAAATTGCGCTGCGCAGCTCTTTTTTTGTGCTCCAAGCTGCAATTGCTTTTTGTTCGCTGTCAATTATTGATGGAACATTTTTGATTTTTTTGTCAGCCTCTTGCACGTCAATTCGCGAAACCGCGCTGCCAGAGCTTGGCGAGATGCTATTTCCATCACCACTTTTTACCGAATCCGAATCACCAACCACCGCAACTTCAATTCCAAGCAAGCCGCGCAAAAACCGCGCAAACCGCGACCCGCCAGAGCTTGCCGTAGCAAAACTGCTGCTGGCCAAACTTGCTTGATCTGAATCCGCTATTGACGCCGCGCCTTTTCTCAAGCCAACAGCGTTACGAAAAAACTTCGAACCCCAAACCGCCATAAATAATGAATTAAATTAACAATTCACGCATTATAGCACAAATAAAGAAATAATGGAAGCAAAACTGGCGCGGCTGCATTTGTGGTGTCTTTTTCTGCAACCGCGGTTTGGTGGGTTTTAAGAGATGGTGCAAATTGTTGATTGTTGACTCGCTGGCTCCGCTGATGCAGATCTGACGGAGTTACCTTTTTTTTGAGAAAAATATTCAGAGAAAATTTGCTTAAAACCCTTTTTAAAATCACATTCCTCCCTCTCTCCAACAATGTCAAATATATCTTTATTGTCTCCATCCTTTAAAAAAAGATAATATTTTTTATCAACAGGAAGAGCGCGTATGTTTATTTCATGAAAAAAATCTTTCACCAAAGAAAAATCATCAAGCTTTTTTACTGCCAAATGTAGTGCGTTATCACCATTTTTATTTTTTTGGATAAATGGCGCATAATCGTTATTTCGACACAAATAAGCGCCATTACATAATGCTCTTAAAACATCTTTTGCTTGCTGCTTTTTCTCTTGATGCTCCTCTTCTGCAACACCCAAAATTGCCATGTGTAAGCTGGTGTTACCACATTCGTCTCTAACCTCATTAAATTGCTCATCTTCCAAATTTGCCTGATCTTCATCGCCACGTCCCTCGAAAGCCGCTTTTATTTCACTGACTTTAAAGATTGGATAAAATTTTTTTTGCGGATGTTTTTCAGAAGAAAAGTCTATTAATTCCCTTAGCTTTTCCCAGTCTTTATCAATTATAAGATTTTGCCAAATTGCTGGACGCCGAGAACATTTATCATCTTTCCATTCTTCAACTTCGTCAATTGGAGCTTCGCCAACCTCTTCCTCTCCTAAATCCGAATCCGAAAAATCTTGCACTGTCAGATCACCTCTATTAATTGCAGTTGGCGGCCTAGGTCGACCATCGCCTCGATCTGGCAACATTTTAGGAGCTGGCACTTGTAAAGAATCTTTTCCGTCCATAAAAAATAAATTAAATTATATTAAACCGTCACAATAAATAAAACTAAAAAAATAAAATAGAAGGAATTATTGCAAGCGCAATTCCTCCAAGCACCGAAACCGCAACATAAATTGCAACCATTGCATAATCACCCCGAGCCAGCATTGCCGCGCTTTCAACCGAAAATGCCGAAAAAGTTGTGAAGCCCCCAAGAAATCCCGTCATCAAAAAATAACGCAAATTTTGCGCGGTTGGAAATTTTATCGCCAAAAAATGCACCAAAATTCCTGCGATAAAAGCACCCGCCAGATTTACAGCCAAAGTGCCAAAGGGAAATCCGCCATCTGGCTTATTGCCAAAAAACGAAATTGCAAATCGCGCAGTTGAACCAATTCCACCGCCAAGAAAAATTAAAAAATATGTCATGGTTTAAAATTTTTGATAAATGACGATTTGTTTTGGCCACAATAGCAAATTATTATTTCTGAAAATTCCATCCTCCTCCCAGCGCCGCCCCTCCTTGCAATGCCTGACCGGCTGCCGCACCAGCTTGTGCGGCGGGGCTAGCAAGTTTTATAGTTTGCATTTCGGCAAGCACAGTTTTTAACGGATTTAACAATTTGCTGCGCATTTCAGCATCACCTTTTACGAGAGACCCGTTAACAAAAAAAGAATTTGTTTTAGCTGTTGGATCTAGTGGATTCCCCGCGTCTAAAGACAAAATCGTAATTCCATCCATCGCTTTTTCTCTCGATATCTGAATTGTGCAATCTAGATTGGAGCTAAGTGCAAGCTCGATACCTCTGGCATTGCCATTTGTTTTCGTGGTTTGCAATTTGCAATTTTGTGGAGGTGATTGCAAAGTGACTTTCGCAGCCTCAAAAATTGAACTCTTTATTCTATTAAAAACATCATTCAATTCCTTCATCAACTGCTGATTTGGCGCAGCTGGCGCTGCAGCTGCCGTCTGTTGTTGAAAAATAGGCGGTTGTTGAGATGCAAATTGCTGAGATTGCTGCTGCATTTGCTGCTGCTGTTGTTGTTGCTGTTGTTGCTGTTGTTGCAGCTGTTGAATAGGCTTTTGAAAATTAGCTGGTGAAATTTGTTGACTCAAACCACCAACCACAGTTCCATTTTCAAAATAAGAAAGTGCCAAATCCAAAACATGAGATACATTTTCCCACTCAGCATTTTTTGCAGAAAGACTCAATGGCTTATCCGTGTTTTTATCCAAAACTGAAATCACTTCATTTCCCTGCTTATTTGTTTTCAAAAAACTTAAATGCATCCCATCTCCTTCAAAAACAAAAGAAAAACTATCGCCTCTTTTTTCAAAACTTATTTCAAACGTCTTTTTGTTTGCAGCAAACAACATCACTTTGCCCTTTAGCGATTTCTCAGCTTCTTGAATTTTTGACATCACATTTTTTATCCTTCTCCTAAAATCATCAGGGGTTTTTGCGTTTGGTGCAACAGCCAGCGCCACCGGTGCCGCAGCCGCAGCCACAACCGGCGCCACTTGCGGCTGATAATATCCCTTTTTAAGAATTAATTTCGACAATTCATGGCGCAACATTTTGTCATAATTTTTTCTAAAATGATTGCCACCCTCTGCGCTCAACAATCTATAACACTTGCGCATCACCTCAGCATCAAGGCCAATCTCTCGCGATTTTGCGTTTTGCACTTGCGAATCAGCCTCAAGAAATCTGCTGCGCGCAGTCGTTAAACCCTCATCGCTTCCCAAAAAAATTCCACTTGCAACTATCTTAGAATATTGAGCTATCGAACCATAAGGAGGATGCTCAATTCTTGGTGACGAAGTAAATGATGTCGCTGCAGCGCGCGCATTTTGTATAGAATCATTTTCGTTTTTTTGCGCAGGAGTATTAATTATAGCCATCGCATTTTTTTCAGCCTCCAAAAAAATCGCCTCCCTATCCGCCTCTGGCAACATCTCTATCAACTCCCTTTTACTTTTATTTTTTAACTCATCCATAAAACAAAAAATTAAAATTTAACAAAAATTCCAATCACCGCCACCGTTGCAAAAGTCAACGGTGTGAGCAGCAAAAACACTATCGGCAGCCAATATAGCGACATATAATTATCAATTTCAACAATTTTTTCGTCATCACTCAAATATAAAATATTGATTTTTTTGCCTTTGCGATATTTGCGATAAGCGCCTAGAATCTTGGTTTCAACCATTTTGTTTTCTTGGTTACGAAACCTAATATCAATTTCAAAATAGCGATATTTTCTGCGACCCGCAAAATGCGCGCTCACCACCTCGGCCTGCGCCTTGACAGCGTTCTTCACAAAAGCGCGCGTTTTTTTCCACTGCCTTGTGCCAATTGCGATATCACAAATAATAGCAAATAGAATAATCGCCAAATAGATTGGGCTTAGATTCTCTAAAAGATGCTGATAATACATAAATACTTGATAAAATTGGTCAATCTCTCTAAATTAGGAAATAATTTTAATATATCAAACTTAAATTATGAAAAAAATTTCCGTAAAAAATCCAGTAGTAGAG